>DATKWP010000626.1:0-4152 GCA_035529535.1 Anaerolineae bacterium
CGCGCAGCCTCCAGGCACTGACACATAGCAGGAATCGGCGCCGTCGCCACCGTCGCCAGCAACGCCGTCACCCCGTGCGCCGCGTTCGCGGAGGTAATGGCCTGGAACGCCTCTGCCGTGGGCTCATTGAACGTGTGGCCGAGCGCCCCGTGGGTGTGAATGTCCACCAGTCCCGGCGCAACGGTTCGCCCGCCGACGTCAATCCGCTCGACCTCAGCCCCCAGGGCGTCGGGATCGCCCACGCCGACGATCTTGTCCCCCTCGCCGACGAGAGCCTTCCCCACCAGGACCTCGCGCGGCAGGAGCAGGCGGCCGTTGGTGAGCGCCCAGCGGCCGCGCGGCTGGCCGATTCCCGTCAGGACTTTCACCCCAACTTTTCCCACAGGAAATCGTAGGCCCGGCGGCCGCTGATCTCGTGCCGGCCCTCAAAGATGTCCGTCTCTACCTGGTCGCGCGCGCCGAACACGTCGTACACCTCCCTGGCCCGCTCGACGCTTTTCTTCACGGCTGCGAGCGGGAAAATCACGTCGTAGGTGGCCGCCTCGACCAACATGGGGCGGGGGGCGAGCAGGCCCACCAGGTCGTACATCTCGCCGAATTGCCCCAGGCCCGGCACAAAGTTGCAGGTGCAGTGGGCCATGGCCAGGATGCTATCGCGGAAGGTGCTATAGTAGCCGCTGACGACGCAAGCCCGGATGCGCGGGTCCACGCACGTGGAGAAGAACGTATGCATTCCGCCGCCAGAGATACCCATCGCGCCCAGCCGCCGCGCGTCCACGTCCGGGCGGCCCTCCAGGTAGTCTACCAGCCGCTTGCCGTCGAAGACGCGCAGGCCCAGCGCCGACCCTCCCAGGTGGAACGCCAACTTGGCGGTGTGGTCGCAGGTGCCGGGCGTGCGCTCGCCGAACACTGTGCCCAGGTACGAGAAATCGGTCTGCCGTTCGCCAAAGCACGCAATTTCCGGCGCGGCCACGGCAAACCCGCGCCGGCACAGGGCCACCGCAAAGTCCTTGTGGTAGCCGTCGGGCACGTGGCGTTCCTCGCCATCCTCCCACAAGCCCACGATGTCCTTGACGCCGTAGCCGTGGCCGTGAAAGGCCACCACGACCGGGAACGGCGGCGTGCCCCGTTTCGGGATCAACACGTACACGGGCATCGAGACGTGCTCGGAGGTATGCAGCAGGACCTTTTCGCGCACGTGGTCGCCCCGGTCCACCACCTCGATGGTCTCCGGGGCCAGTGGCGTCCTGGGCAGGTCCTGGAAGCCCAGGGCCTGGTCGAGCGCCGCCCGGGTCTCCCGCTGCCAGCGTTCGGCCTCCTCGCGGTTGCGCGCGCGGAAGCGGTACGGCGCTCGCTCCGGGGCGTAGAGTTGCCACAGCCCGTGGGCGGGCTGCAACTCCTTCAGTTCACGGTAATCCAGGGCCTGTGTACTCATCTACTCATCCCCTACCCAACTCGTGCACCAGGTCACGATACAGGCGCACCCGCTCCACCGGGGTCCCCGGCGTGACCGGGCTGCCGATGCTCATGATGAAGCGGCTGCCGTTGCGGCGACCGGCGGCGATCTGGCGTGCGATCTCGGCCCGCAACGCAGCCTCGCTCCCGTTCTGCAGGACGCCGACCGCGTCGAGGTTGCCCAGCACGGCACAGCGGCCATGCACCCTGTCCACCACGCCGGCGACGTCTATGGTAAAGCCCTTCTTGCTCTCCTCCAGCGAGAGGGCGTCGGCCCCGATGGACAACAGCAGGTCCCATTTCCCGGCCGGGTTGCCGCAAAAGTAGTAGATGCTCTTAAGCCCCAGGTGGCGAATCTCGTCCACCAGTTGCCGGGCGAACGGCACGTTGAGCCTGGCGAACGCTTGCGGGCTGATCATGTCGGTGAGACAGTCCTCGACAAAGATGCCATCGGCCCCCAGTTGGGCGGCCCGGCGCACGTCCTCTACGCTGCAGTCCAAAAACCGGCGGCAGGCGTGCTCCACCAGGTCGGGCCGGGTGGCGACGTTCAGCATCATCTCCTCGAACCCCCACAGGCCAGACCCGCAGCATTCCAGCGGGGAACTGGCGTGACGGATCAAGTACAACTGGTCGCCGAACTCTTTGCGCACCTCGGCAGCCAGGTCGCCATGCCCCTCTTCCACCCCGGTGGACATGATGAGCGGAACCACCGCATCAACCTCGTCGGGTGTCCGCGCCGTGTGCAGGGGGTACGTCGAAATGTGCTCCCCTCCCACCCGCGGCGGCACCAGTTTCTCGGCGTGCCCCGTCCGCCCATCCACCCGGTAGACCCCATCCGGGCGCACCTCGATCGAGAGCGCTTCCCGTTCCTCGGCGGAGTAAAAGCCGGGCAGGTACAGCCAATCCAATCCCACTCGGGAAACGAACTCCCGACGCCACTGCACCTGGTGCGAAAGGTCCGGCGATTGCTCGTACCACCAGGGGCAGGCACAGAGTTGCTGCCAGTGATCGCGGATAAAGATGTCTTCGTAGCAGACCACTGCCGGGATGTCGGGCGTGCCGTCCTTCGAGAGCGCGGCTTCGATTCTCTCTTTACCTGTCATGAAAGCATCTCCTTGTGGTTGCAACACGTGAGTGGTTCCGCGGAAACGTGAAACGGTTGAGCGATTGTACCACGCAACGAGCTGCTCGACCACCCTCGCCCACTGTTCACTCGCAATAGCGCAAAACTAACCCCGTGACGGAACAAGGGTTATCATAGGCACAAACTCCACACCGGAGGCGCCTATGAGAACCCCAAAGCATCTGTCACAACTTAACGTCTTTGTAGAGTTATCGCGGGTTGGGTTCAAGTTTCAATCTATGCTATCATGGAGGTATGAGTAAATCGACCAAACGCCGCAATCCCGATCACGTGCGCCGTACCAACCGACCGAGTCCCGACAACGAGGTTATTCAGGAGCGGCTGAAGAGTCTGCTGACTCCAGCAGTCTTCGGGCAGTTAGCCCATTATCGCGCCCTCGGCCTGCGCGCTCGGATTCTCAGCCTGCCGGTGATGGTAGCGGCGGTGCTGATGATGCTGTGGCGCAGGTCCCCTCGGTGTGCAAACTGGTGAAGGTGCTTGCGCGAGAGGAGCAGGCTGTCAAACAACGCCTGCGCCAATGGACAAAGCCTGACACCCATTCCCTGGTTCTCAGTGCAGCACTCGATCTCACCTTGTGCTCTGGCCGAAAAGCGCACCCGTTTCTGAACTATAGCAGGCAAACGGCTGTGCGCAGCAAGGAAAAACGGAACACCCCTGCGCGCCGGTCAGCACGCGGAGGTGTTTGATAGCGGGAAGGGGAGCGACGGGCGTCAATCACACGGGTGACATCATAGCGGCCTGGAGGCACATTCCAGGCCGCTTTTGTGTGCATATCACAGCCGATTACCGGGCGGATATGCTTGTGCCCAGCACAGCCATTTCCGCCATGCTATTCGCGGCTCATTCCTCAAGCAGCAACCTAAGCTTCGTTTCGACTTCCCAAGATAGCTTGTACGCGTCCCACCTTTCCATCTTCAAGCATCACTTTGATGCCATGCGGATGTGTGGGGCGCTTGGTCAGAATACGCACAACTATCCCAGCCGACAACGCACCAGTGCGTTGATTTTGCTTCTCAACAATTTGCACCCGCAAACCAGGGCGGATTTCACTACGTTGAGGTGGAGGCATAAATGTGTTCTCTCTGCATCATGCCACCAGCCAAGGGCATCAAGCGCAAAATCCGCTGGGTAGAGATGCGACGCGCGCAGAGTTGGGGTTCAGTGGCTCATCCATCGGTTTCCCAATGGGCCTCAGCCTGACTCCCCTTGCCCACGTTTCCGCAAGCCCCCAAGTGCTACCCTTTGCTGCTGGCCGAAAGATGTTCCCGCAAAAAAGGCGACAACCCTTGACTAACTCGCCAGAAGCGTACGCCCTTTTTCTCTTTTCGATCGCCTTTTTTCCTTAATGGTTTGCCGTGGTTTCTTCTTATTATTTCCTTTCTTCTTGTCTCTTCCTTTAGTCATTAGTACCTCCTATATCGGTTGCGTGGGTGTGCTGGCCGAAAAGCACATCCGTTTAGAGTCGTGTCCAGTCGCCGTGGCGCAACTCCTCAAGAGTTGCACAGCCTCGTGGCTCTACGAAAGCCACGAGGTTTTGTTTTGTCCGGCAACAA
>DATKWP010000627.1:0-8562 GCA_035529535.1 Anaerolineae bacterium
TCAACGCGCCGGCGATACCGCGCCCCTGCCAGTCGGGATGGACGGCCACGTTACCGATGAAGAAGCCACCCCATTCCCGCGCGCGCCGCAGCGAGACGTTGCCCACCACACGCCCCTGCTCGACCCACACAAACCCCGACGTGACCTCAGTGCCGCTTGAATCAGGCCAGTAGAGCCACCACAACAGCGAGTGCCAGCGGGCAATGCGGCGCATCTCTGCCAGCGCGATGTCCCCGTCAGGACCCAATATGTCGCGGAAAGCGATGGCGATCAACTCGGCGACCGGCTTGAGGTCACGGTAGGGATCAAAGGGGCGCACCCCACTCTGAGCGCGCACCCCACGTACGATAGCGGCGACCATGGGCCCATCCCCCTGGGTCTCAAGCGAGCAAAGCAGGCGCTTCACTCGCGGCCGTCACAACTGTCCTTCCAGATAACGGCGCAGCAGGTCCAACGCGGCCTCGGCCGAATACTCTTTGTTCTCCCACCGGTCGCCGCTCCACACGTACCGCTCTGCCCATTCCCCGTCAGGTGCCGCCAGTGCGACGTGGACCAGGCCCACAGGTTTATCTGGCGAGCCACCATCCGGCCCGGTGATGCCGGTGACAGACAGACCGACGTCGGCACGTAAAGCCTGCCTGACCCCCTGGGCCATCTCCCGCGCCACCTGTTCACTGACCGCGCCGTGTTGAGATAATGTGTCGTGCCGCACGTGGAGAATTAGTTCCTTGGCCTCGTTGGCATACGCCGTGATGGATCCCTGGTAGTAAGCCGAGGCGCCAGGGACAGCAGTGATACGGTGCCCAATCAGCCCACCCGTACACGATTCGGCCACCGCCAACTTCATCCCACCCTGCTTGAGCAGCCTGCCGATGATGACCTCGCAGGACTTGTCGTTCGGTGCTTCCATCCATCCTCTCAATACAAGAGACCCCGGCTCATCGCCAGGGTGTAAGATTTCAACACAAAAATGCCCCCAAAGGGATTCGAACCCTTGTCGCGGGCTTGAAAGGCCCGTGTCCTAGACCAGGCTAGACGATGGGGGCATTGACATGCCCATTCTACCACAAAGCCTTTTTGCGTCAAGCACTGCCTGACCCCTCAATCAAAAGGCCGGGCCTGCCGAGGCCCAGCCTCACTTTTTCGTGTCTGCTTCACACCTCGGGCCTGCCTATGGCTGCCCGGCGCGGTACTGGCTCCCGTTGCCCCACCCCCGCGTCCCTGCCAGGTTCTCGTACAGAGTGCGGCTGAATCCCGTCACTGTCAGGAATCTGTCCAACAACGTACGCTCCATCTCGGCGTCACGAACCTCGAGGTAGGCACTGTAGATCAACGCCAGGTCCAGGTTCAGTGCCTTGTCCAGGGTACGCATGGTGGACGAAAACAACTGGGGACGCTTGCCCAACCTACTTTGAGCAAACTCGAATATCTTGGTACGCGCCAACCCCTCCAGCAGAATGACATCCTCGAACATCAGGTCAATCTCGACCAACTTGCGCCCAAACGCCCAGCGCCCCTTGACGTACTCCTCGTCGAACGTCCCAACGAACAAACCCGCCAGCCACTCATGGAGCACCCCGTGCAGGCGCTGGACGAAGCGCGGATTGGCCATCAATGGCTGCGTACCTTTGAACTGTACCAATTGTCTGCCGAGCGCTTCGACCACCTCGGCCAGATCAGAATCCAGGCAACGACTCAACTGCTCGATCCGCGCCTGGTCGGCCAAGTTCCACCCAAAACAAGTTTTGACCTTGTCGAACCAGGCCATCATCGCAAGCCTACCCTCCACCCGCCCTGATAAGCCGATTCATCACGTCCAGCGCACAGGCAAGCGTAGCATAACACAGAAAGCGACCCAGGCAGGTTGCGAAGGGGTTACGGTTTAGTTACGAGCCGGGCGACCTCAGTTCACGTCGGGTTTGCTGCTGCTCGCAAACATGTAACCGACGCCACGCACATTGAGGATGTACTTGGGGTTAGAGGGATCTACCTCCATCTTCTTACGCAGACGCCGGATATGGACCCTGACGATCGCCCGTGCCCCCCAGGCATCTGTTTCGTACCCCTGGGCACGTCGCACCAACTCTTGCGGGCTCCAAACCTGGTCTGGCGTCTCCATCAAGCAAGCCAGAATCTTTAACTCGGTTGGGGTCAGGTCGAGCGGCCGTCGCTGCAGCATCGCCACGTGTTTCTGCAAGTCCACCACCACGTCGCGAATCTGGATAAAGCGGCTGGGTTCAGACGGCGGTGCCTCTTCTGTCGTCTTCGTCCCCTCCACCACCACCAACTCGGAGAGCGTCCGCTTCAGTTGGCTGACCAAGTGCTGGCGCTGCTGCTCCTGTTGCCGTTTCGCCAGGCCCTTACGCACGCTCTCCAGAACTTCGGGGATCGGACATGGCTTGAGCAGGTAATCGTGAGCGCCATGACGAATGGCCTGAATCGCGGTCTCCAGCGTTCCAAACGCGGTCAGCAGGATAATGACCGTGCCCGGAGATTGCTTCTTCACCGTTTCGGTCACCTCAAGCCCATCCATCCCAGACATCTTGAGGTCGAGCACGATCAGGTCAAAAGGGCTACTCTTGTTCAACAGGCTCAACGCCTCTTCGCCGCTGGCAGCAGTGTCCACCTGGTAGCCCTCCAACCTCATGATCTCTGCCAGGGAGACACGCGCCACGACTTCATCGTCCACTACCATCACATGTGCTGCTTGACCTTGCTCTGGCATGGCTCTGTACTCATTCTATTGTGCAACGCGCTTCGATGGCACATTGTCCTGCAGGCTTACCCGCCGAACGGGCAGCTTGACGATAAAGGTTACCCCCTGGCCTGGCTGGCTCGATACCTCGATCGTGCCACCATGGCGCTCCACAATGCCATAACTGATCGCCAAACCCAATCCGGTCCCATTGGGCTTGGTCGTATAGAAAGGTTCGAACAGGTTGGCGACCTGCTCCGCCGTCATCCCTGGGCCAGTATCGCGAAAATACGCCAACATCCATTCTTCATCCTCTGAAAGCCGCACCTCCAGCCACAGATCGCCCCCCGCGGGCATGGCCTCGATCGCATTGATGACGATGTTCAGGAACACCTGGGTGATCTGATCGGCAACCATCGGTACCGGGGGCAGGTCAGGGCTGAAGCGCGTATGCACGCGCACCCCACCGTGCTGCAGCCGTTTGTGGGCCAGGGCCAGCACGTTTTCCACAACAGTGTTGAGGTCAGCCGGCGCTATATCGCCGCGCGAGGGCCGATAGAACTCTAACATGCGCTGCACAATCTCGATCAGCCGTTGCACCTCGGCCTGGGCCATCTTGAGATACTGCGAGCGTTTATCGTCCCTCAGGCCTTCGTGCAGGCTCAAATGCAGGCTGTTGTGGATTGCTTGCAGGGGGTTGTTGATCTCGTGGGCGATGGACGCGGCCAGGCGGCCAATGGCCGCCATCTTTTCTGCCTGCACCAGTTGGGCCTGGGAACGTTCCACTTCCTTGGCAAAGTCAGCCAACTCGCTGTACAGATTGGCATTGTCCACCGCCACCGCCACCGAAGCCGCCATCGCCTGCAGCAGTCCCAGGTCCTGCTCGGTGAACGATCCATCCAGCCTGTTGAGTACCTCGATCGCGCCGATCACCTGGTCACGGATTCTCAGCGGCACACAGAGGATTGATCGCGCAGTAAAGTCCGCCTCCTCATCTATGTCAGCCGAAAAATAGGGGTCGCGCTCGACATTGTTGACGAGTTTGGACTGGCCGGACTTGACCACGTAGCCCACGATGCCCTCTTCCGGCTGGATCGTCCGGCCAGTAATCCAGCCCTGTTGGGGGCTAAAACTTCTGCGAAAGACCATTCCGCCGATCTCTTCGTCTACCAGCACCAGCGAACCGGCCTCCACCTGCAAGATTTCACGAATGCCCTGCATGGTCGCTTCCAGGACCTCGTCCAGTTCCAGGCTGGAGGTGACCATGCGGTTGATCTCGACCAGCGCCGACAGTTCCTGGTTGCGCCGCCGCAATGCCTGCTCACTGCGGCGAATGCGCATGACGGCGTCAATGCGCGCCAGCAATTCCCGAGGGTCGAAAGGCTTGGTGAGATAGTCGTCGGCTCCCAATCCCAGCCCCAGCGTCTTATTGCTGACCGAATCGAGCGCCGTCGTCATGATGATGGAGGTGTTGTGCAGCGCAGGATCCGCCTTGACCCGGGTGATCACCTCGTAGCCGTCCATCTCCGGCACCATGATGTCCAGTAAGACCAGGTCAATCTCGTGCCCCGCAGTCGCCTCCCGTCGCAAGAGCGAAAGCGCCTCGTCGCCGGAATATGCAACCTGCACCTGGCAGCGTACCAGCCCCAGCATGCTTTGCATCAGTTCGACCATCTCGACGTCATCCTCGACGATGAGGATGCGGGGAGGTGCCAGTTGCTCATCCTCGTGCATCGTGCCATCACCAAGCCATCGTTACAGCGTCAACGCCAGACACGCCAGGTCCTCGCTCCTCGGCCTGCGCTCCTCAACCTTCATTATACATGCTTTGCGGGCACACACAAGTGCAGAATCTCCTTATGAATCCTTAACGTGGGCGCCGGTCACGGCCCCACCCCAGGCTCACCTGGAGCCACTTGAAGCCCCGGCCCCTGTTCCACATCCAGCACCTCGACATTCCACAACTCGCTGCGCGCCGTGGAATCCAGGGCGAAATTCAACACGTGCGGCCTGGCGATGGCAACCCGCAGCCACAGAAAAAGCGGAATGGCGGGCAGTTCCTCAGCGAAAATAACCTGGGCCTGCTGATGAACCTCTGCATACTCCGGGGTGCCGGGCAATGCGGCGAGCGCCGCCTGGCAAGCCGCATCATAGTCGGCATTGCTGTACCCGGTGACGTTGTCCCCATCCCAGCGCCCTTTGTCAGGAACCTCAGAAGACAGGTAGCGCCCGCACAAGGGGGCGCCGTCGAACCACCACACCGTTTCGGCCATGTCGAACCGGCGGCCGAAGAGTGGCCCAGCGGGGCCCTCCGCGAACATCTCCGACGCAGGTTGGGTTTCCAGATTGACACGCATGCCGCAATCGGCCAGATAGGCCCGCACGATGCGGGCCACCTGCTGCGAAAGCGGGTTGTCCGAGGAGGTCAGCAACGTCACTTCCAGGGGCGTACCGGTGCGGATCCCTCGCACGCGTTGGGCCTCGCGCACGCCGTCCTCATTCTCATCCAGCCACCCCACCTCTTCCAGCAGTGCCCGCCCGGCGGCCGGATCGTATTCCCAGTGCACGAGGCGGCTGCCCGCGTACAGCGGGTGATGGGGGGGCAAGTAACTATCCGGCACGACGCTGCGACCGTACGTGACCTCGTCCACGATGGCCCGGCGGTCAATACACTGCACGATGGCCCAGCGCACCCGCACGTCCCCAAAAAAGTCCGCGCGCCGGTAGTCCGATGCCGGAACGATGCCGAAGTCAATGTGCTCCCATCCATTGCTGGTGGCGGTCGCCACCTGCAGCAGGCCGCGCTGCTCCGCCTGCACCAGCAACGGCATGGACGACTCGAAACCGGCGTCGTGCGTGCCAATGTCGCACTCGCCCGCGAGGAGACGGGCCACCATCTCCGGCGCACCAGAAGTGAACCGGAACACCAAGCGGTCCAAGATTGGCAGCCCTTCGGCAGCCCGGAAGTAGTGCGGGTTGCGCACGAGGGTGATGGCTTCTCCCGGCGTCCACTCCTCGACGACGAACGGCCCCCATCCCAGCGGGTAACGCCGCGTATCTTCCGCCTCCAGCAGTTCGCCCGGCGCGCGCCCCTCCAACTGGTGGCGCGGGAGGGGCGCAAAAAAGTTCAGAAAATAGGTGGGGCTTACGAAACCCGGCAGGCCGACCCACCTCACGCGCCATTCATCCGTCGCATAGTAGCGGGCCGTACGGTCTACCAGGTAACGGCTGCCGGGCGTGGCGGGATCAGAAGCCACCTGAAAGGCAAACACGGAATCATCCGCCGTGAGTGGCTCGCCATCGGCCCAGGTCACGTCCTCACGCAGTATGAAGGTGACCTCCATGGTCTCCATCTGCAGCGGTTCGCCCTCGAACTCGATCACGCATTCCTCGACGTCGCAGCCGGCGGGACGGACCCGGACACCGTCCGCCAGTTCCACCACCTCACCGGCGGCGTCCACGACCCGGTCACCCTCCCGCACGCGCACGATGCGCGTGACTACGTCTCGGTCAGCGACGCTGGGGATCTTGTTCAGGAGCACCGGCCGATAGGTGTAATTGACGGTATCAATCGGGCCGTCGTAGAGCGCTTCCATCACGTGGGGCGTCGCTGCCAGGCGGGAGCCGCCGTACAGGTACAGCGTATCGGGCTCGCCGGCCAAGCACACGGTGAGCACCTTCGGCTCGGGAGGCAAAGGGGTGGGCGTTGGGGAGGGTGTGGCCGTGACCACGACCGTCTCCGGCGGCGTCGTCACGGTGACGGTCACAATCTGAGGGGCGCAACCAGCGAGCCACAGGATCGCTGCGCTCAAGACAACCCAGGCACGTCGCCGTCGGTGCAGCATCGTTTCCTCCAGGGAGGGGAGTATATCACCACACGGGCCATCGTGCAAGGGAGAGGCGGGGCCGATGCGGGCGCAAAGAGCGGGCGCAAGGTGCGGGCGCAAAAAGCGGGCGGCAGCACGAAGTACTGCCACCCGCTGGCCGACGAGTCACTGTAAGACGTCTATAGACCTACTGGGTGCCCCGCAGGCGCGGGTCCAACGCATCCCGCAAGCCATCTCCGAGGAAATTGAAGGCAAACATGGTGATGGACAACGCCAGCGCAGGCAAGATCGCCTGGTGCGGATAGGTGCGGATTGCCTGTGACCCGTCCGCGATCATGGAACCCCAACTCGGCGTCGGCGGGTTCACCCCCAGCCCGATGAAGCTCAGGAACGCCTCGGTCGCGATATACCCGGGGATCGCGAGCGTCACCGTGATCACCAGCGGCCCCAACACGTTGGGCAGGAGGTGGCGGAAGATGATGCGCCCGTTGCCGGCCCCCATGGCCCGCGCCGCCAGGGTGAATTCTTGCTCCCGCAGCGAGAGCACCTGCCCGCGCGCCAGGCGGGCCGTCCCCATCCAGGCCGTGATGCCGATGCCGACGAAGATGAACAGCATGCCGCCAAAGCGCCGGTCTATGGCGTTCATCAAGTAGGCAAACGTCCCCGGCTCGCTCTCGGAGAAGGCGGAGCGGAAGAAGGCCATCATCAGGATGATCAACAGCATGGTGGGAAAGGCATACATGATGTCCACCAAGCGCATCATCAGGTTGTCTACCCGTCCCGAGAAGAAGCCGGAGATCAGGCCGTACACGGTGCCCACGAACAGGGCGATGAGTGGGCCCACGAGGGCCACCGACAACGAGATCTGCGCCCCGTAGATCAGCCGGCTCAACAGGTCGCGACCGACATAGTCGGCCCCCACAGGGAACTGGCTGCTGAGTTTGGCGTAGGGCTTGATCGTAGGAAACAAGGCCGTCATCCAGGAGGGCACGGCGTCCGTCTGCTCCCGGTCCTGGTCAGAATAGGAATAGGGCGACAACTGCGCAGCGAAAACTGCCGTCAGCACCAACAAGATGACCAGGCTGCCGCCGAACACGGACGCCTTGTTGCGCGTCAACCGATAGAGCGCATCCGCCCACAGGCTGGCGGTCTTGCGCCGCACTGGTACTACTGCCTCTGAAACTGCCACCGACTACCTCCTACTACTCCCAACCCACCTCACTCGTAGCGGATGCGCGGGTCCAACCACGCATACGTAATGTCCACCAAGACGTTGGCGATCACCAGGAAGATGGCGTACAGCAGGATCGTCCCCATGATCACCGGATAGTCCCGGTTGGTGATGCTGGTGATAAAGTACCTGCCCAAGCCCGGAATGCCGAACACCTGCTCCACCACGAACAGCCCGGTCAGCACCGCCGCGAACATCGGCCCCAGGATCGTCACCACCGGAATGAGCGCGTTGCGCAAGGCGTGGCGCGTGATGACCACCCGCTCCGCCAGCCCCTTGGCGCGCGCCGTGCGAATGTAGTCCTCGTGGATGACCTGCAACAGGCTGGCCCGCGTCAGGCGGGCGATGATGGCCGAGAAGCCCGTGCCCACCGCAAAGGCCGGCATGAGGGCGTACCTCCAGAAATTCCAGGTGAACAGGTTGTGGGGAACGAAAAAGAACAGGTAAGGTGGCCTGGTGCCCCAGCCGGTGGGGGGCAGCCACTTGAGCGCCACCCCAAAGATCCACACCAGCACCGGTCCCATGGCCACCACCGGCACCGAGACTCCAAAGATAGCCACCCCCATCCCCAGGTAGTCCCAGATGGTGTTCTGTTTGAGCGCCGCTAGGATGCCCATGGGCAGACCGATGGCCAGCGCCACCGCCATGGACAGCAGGCCCAACTGGAGCGAGACGGGCAATTGCTCCCGGATGATGTCGTTGACCGTGCGGCTGCGGGAACTGTAGGAGGGGCCAAAGTTCATCCAGCGCAAGTAATATGCCCCCCCCAGTTTGACGTTGATCATCGTCTCGTCCATCATGGAGAGCGG
>DATKWP010000628.1:0-4148 GCA_035529535.1 Anaerolineae bacterium
GGAGCGTTCGTGCTCCAGGTGGCCGGCATGGTGCTCAACGACGTGATGCTGCTGTTTTTCTGGTGGGTGCTCTTTAACCGGCTGCCGACGCTGCGCGGGTGGAACCTGGCGGGGGTGATGACGCTGTACGGGGTCGTGGCCTTCGGCTTTGGCGCGGCGACGGCATTCTGTGGCAACGCCTTCCTGGTGGCGCGCGTCATCGTCAGCGGCGACCTGGACTATTACCTGGCCCTCCCGGCCGACCCGCTGGTGCACCTGCTGGTCTCGCGGATGTCGCTCTCGTCGTGGGGCGACGTGCTGTTTGGCCTGCTGGTCTTCCTGGTCGCCGCGCCGGGCCGGTGGGTGGGCCTGCCGCTGTTTCTCCTGCTGGGAGGGTTCGCCGGCCTGATCCTGGTCGCCTTCAGTGTGCTGGTCGGGTCGCTGGCTTTCTGGGTGGGCAACGCCGACAACCTGGCGACTCAGGCGATCAACGCGCTGATCACCTTCGGCACGTACCCGGTGGAGATCTTTCCCGGCGTGGTGCGGGTACTGCTCTACACCCTCATTCCGGCCGCCTTCGTCGGCTCCGTGCCGGCCAGGCTGCTGAGCGACTTTCACTGGGAGCAGATGGGGATGCTGGTTGCCTTCACCGCCGGGCTTGCGCTGGCGGCACGCGGGGTCTTCTACTGGGGGCTGCGACGGTATGAGTCCGGCAACCTGGTCACGATGCGGGGATGAGGCAGGAACACCGCATCGGACAAGACCTCTTGGGTATAGTGCAGTTCGCCGGGAGTCAGCCCATAGGCGTCTGCTACCTGTTCGTTGAGTTGCTGCTCCAAAGACACTCTGACGGCAGAAGCCCAAGTATCCTGCAGTTGCCGGGCCAGAGCGGCTACTTGTAACTCTTGGTCGCAGCGGGGGATCGGCATGACATTGAGCTCGGTAGCCGAGACCTGAGTATTGCCATTCATCGTACGAAAGAAGAATTCCATCACGTCGGAGCAGAGGATGCCCAGCAAATAGTAAAGGTCAATGGGAGGCGCATCAGGAAGAGGCTGGATCACATTGAGGTGGTTCTCGACAAAGTATCCGGCCGCGTGTTCCGCGCAGAAACGCTCCGGCACGCAGGCAACCAACCGGTGGGGTTGCTCGTCCGCCGTCACCCGTTGCACCAACAGGCTCACCCCTCGATTCACTATAAGACCAGTACGGGGAGTCACTTTGAGATACGAAGGGCGACCATCGCCAGCACTGCCGAAGGCGAAAGCGAACCGTCCCACATCGGTCGCCCACACCAGCGGCAGCGTGGCGGCTTCCAGGCCAGGACGGAGGAGTGGCCTGACTCGATTCCACACGATGGGACCAGTCCTGGCCGGGCAGCCAACGGCGGGACCGGACAGGATGGGATGACGGCCCAGGATTTTGTCCAGAATATCGTAAGCGCTCCCGGTGTCGGTCACGAACCACACGCTCGTGCCATTCAGATGGCGGACGACCCGTCCCTGGTCAACCTGAGCAGCCGGCATCTGTCGGGTTTCCAGGTCTGCGACCGAACGGGCTACAGCCGTCCTGAGCGGGTGAAGCGCAGGCTGGCGTTGGACGACCAGTATCATCGTGCCTTGCAACACGCTTTCAAAGACTTTCTTGCGCTCAGCGATCAGAGTGATTTCTCGCAAGGCAGCCCGCTGTTCGATGAAATGGCGCAGGTTCTTGAAGTATAGACCAGACAGCATAGAGCGCGGAATGATGTAGCCCAGCATGCCACCTGGGCGAAGCATCTCCAATCCAGCGTGCAGGAAAAGGCCATAGGCATTGGGGTGGCCGTACAGAGAATCGCGAAAGACATCCTGCAGTGCTTTGTCCAACCGGCCAGTCTTGCCATAGGGAGGATTGCCTGCCACAAAATCGAAGGAATCTGCCATGCGAAGCAGCGATGGTTCGTAGGAAAAGAGCCGAGGAGCCCCCAGCTCTGCAGCAACTGCTCTCAAGGTGTCCAGGCAATATACGGGCAAGTCAGGTAGAACAGCAGCAGGATGCGAATCGGCCCAAAACAGGATCGCAGGTGCCAACAACAGGCTCAGGTTGAAACGCGCATACAGGCAGGCGATGGGGTCAATGTCCACACCTGCAAAGGAGGAAAGCACTCGCGGGTACCACGTTTCTACGGGAACACCAGCCCGGCGCAGCGTTGCCAGGTAGACCCTGATCGCTTCCACCAGGAAAATGCCTGACCCGCAGGCTGGGTCGCCCAGTCGCGCGTCCAGAATATTGGCCTCATCCCGGTACCCCATCGCATCCAGGATGTACTTGACAATCACACTCGGCGTGACAAACTGCCCCAACCGTTTGCGCATGTCCTGAGAGACCAGGTGCAGGTAATCGTGTATCTCCAGGTTCTCCGTATGGTACGTGTTGAACAGCGTGCTCTCGTGCAGAACGTGCGTTGCGCAACGTTGACCTGCCTCGGGGGTTTTGGCAGGCTCGCTGAGCAGGGCATCGCACAGAGAGGCCACCTGAAAAGCCTCGAAGGACAGCCCAAGCCGCCTGGCCTGCCGATAAAGGTGAGCAGCCAGTGTCTGCTGTAGCCTGTCCAGCACAACGTGCTCGTTAAGCGCCTGGGCGTGCTGCTCTCGGGTCATTGCTTTGCCCTTGTGTGAGGATCCCCTGCATGGCAGGCTGGAAAGCCTGCCCCACACCTACCGCGTTTCGATTATACAGTGAAAGAAAAGCAAAGGCAAACATTCTCTGCCGTTCTTTGTTGACAACCTTATCTGAGCGTGATAAGATAGGATTAATGTGTCATTCTGAGCGCAACGAAGAATCTCTCAGGTATTTGATGATGGGCGGGCTGAGGAGGAACCCATGAGCGACACAACGAGCGAGGAAATCTCACGCGCCCTGCGTCAGCGGCTTGCACTGAAGCAAGAAGAACTGGACTTGATCCTGGCCATTGACCAAGCCCGCGATACGGTGCCCGAGCCTTCGGCGATGCTGGCCGCCATCGCTAACGTCCTCACCGACCATTTCCAGGCCGACCTGTGCCTGCTATGCCTGCTGGACCGCGAGACCGGAGAACTGGAACTGAAAGCGGTCACCGACCGCAGTGAGCGATTCGGCCACCTGGACCGCACACTGGTGGAACGGATCGCCAGGGCAGAGACGACGGTCGTGTGGGAGGAACGCGAGGCGGGACCGGAGCCAGGGCAGGCTCAGCCGGCGAGGGCCCTGCACATGGTAGCCATTCCGATCGTTATGAGAACCGACCAACGGCTGGGGGCACTGCTACTAGGCCGCTATCAGGCCCCCTTTAGCCAGGACGACGTCGAGTTGCTCAAAACCGCCGAGAGCCAGATTGACTCGGCCGTGGTCCAAGGGTACGCCTATTTCGACCTTCAGCAGCGCAACAAGGAATTGGAGACGATCTACCGGGTAGACCGCATCCGCGACCTGCAACTGCCCTTCGACGAGATGCTCAATGCCGCGCTGCAGGAACTGCGCGGCGTCATCCAGGCCGAGATGGGCTTCATCATGCTCTACAACCAGGGCAAGCGCCGGCTCGAACTCAGGGCTTCCACCCACGACGACATTTTCTGGGTGTCGCCCTACCACGAGACGGTATACCGGGTGGCGAACGAGGCGTTGGAACAGGAGGACATGGCCTGCCACAACGACCTGGGAGACGCATTGCGCTCAATGCTGTGCATGCCGCTGATCCTGCGCGACGAGATCATCGGCGTCCTGGGGGTGGCCAACCGCTACGGGCCGCAGGGGTTCAGGGCCGAGGACCAGCGCTTGCTGAAAGCCATCGGCAGCCAGATGGACACTGCCATCTTCGAGAGCCTGGAGCGCCGCCGGCTGCGCCAGGTGCTGGGACGGTCGGTGGACCCGCGCGTGATGGAGCGGCTGCTGGCCAACCCCGACGTGGACTTTCTCAAAGGGGAACGGGCAGTGCTCAGCGTGCTCTACGTGGACATGCGGGATTCCACCAGCCTGGCCGAGCGCATTCCCCCTGAGTTGCTGGTCGGATTCATCAACGACTACCTGGGCCGTATGACGGAGATCATCCTATCGCACGAGGGCACGATTGACAAGTTTGTCGGCGATGGGGTGATCGCCCTGTTCGGCGCGCCCTTTCCCCAGCCGGAACACGCCCTGCGCGCGGTGCGCGT
>DATKWP010000629.1:0-3636 GCA_035529535.1 Anaerolineae bacterium
CCAGCTCCCATGAACTGGCCCAGGCCTGGCGCATTAGCCTCCGCCAGGCCTGCGAGTCCGCCTTCGCCGCCGGCTACACCGCCTGCGACGCCGTGCGGGCGGAGGTGGACGGCGTGCCCCGCCTCTATTACGTTCTGGAGAGCCTATGACGGACGCCCCGCTTCAGCGGGGATCTCCCGAATCTACGACGGACGCCCCGCTTCAGCGGGGGTTTCCCAGAATCCGGGAGCCTGTGTAAAGCGAGAAAGGGATGCCCTGTGACGGACGCCCCGCTTCAGCGGGGGTTTCCCGGCTGAAGCCGGGCCTCCGACCACATTTCACGCCAGGGATTGGGATGACCTTGTACACTGTCTTCACCAGCCGGCACAAGTTGCACGCCACCGATCACGTCCTGCTCGAGGGCTGCCCCTTCGTCGTCAAGGAAGTCCCGGCCCGCGCGGAGATCATCTTGGGCGCGCTACAGGCCGCCGGGCTCGGGCCGCTCGTGGAGCCGGCCGATCACGGCCTGGCGCCGATCCTGGCCGTCCACGACGCCGGTTTCGTAGACTTTCTGCGCCAGGCCTACGCCGAAAGCGCCCGCTCCGGGGAGGCCGGTCCGGTCTTCCCGTGGACCTTCGCCAACCGGCACATCCAACGCAAACCCAAGGGCACCTTGGGCCTGCGCGGCTACTATGCCTTCGGCTTTGGCAGCCCGATCCTGGAGGGGACGTGGACCGCCGCCTACTGGAGCGCCCAGTGCGCGCTGACCGCCGCCGGCCTCGTCCGCGCGGGCCAGCACACCGCCTATGCGCTGTGTCGCCCGCCCGGCCACCACGCGGCGGCCGACCTGTACGGCGGCTTCTGCTACCTCAACAACGCCGCCATCGTCGCCCGCTTCTTGCAGGCCGGGGCTACCGCCCCCATCGCCATCCTGGACGTGGACTACCACCACGGCAACGGGACCCAGATCATATTTTACTCCGATCCCACCGTGCTCTATTGCTCCCTGCACGTCCACCCGGACCAGGACTATCCGTTCTACTGGGGGGAGGCGGGCGAGCGGGGCGAAGGGCCGGGCACAGGCGCCAACTTGAACTGGCCGCTGCCCAAGGGCACCGGCGACGCCGCCTACCTGGCCACGTTGGACCAGGCCCTGGCCGCCGTCCGCGCCTTCGCTCCCCGCTACCTGGTCGTCTCGGCCGGATTCGACGTCGCGGCCGGTGACCCGGTGGGCGGGTTCGCCATCAGCGCCGCCGGGTTCCACGAGATTGGCGCCCGCATCGCCGCGCTGGACCTGCCCACGGTCATCGTCCAGGAAGGCGGCTACCGGCTGGACCGCCTGGGCGAAGACGCCGTCGCCTTTCTCCGCGCCTTCTCCCCTCCCTCTCAGGGAGAGGGAGCAAGACACTCTCCCCTCCCTCCCAGGGAGGGGAGCGATTGTCCTCCCCTCCCTCCCAGGGAGGGGTTGGGGGAGGGCGGATCTCAACTTGAGGAGAACGAAGCATGGTCCAACTCACCGTCCTGACCGGCGAAGAAATTAAAGCCATCCACCAGGCCACCCTGCGCATCCTGAGCCAGGTCGGCCTCGTCCTGACCCACCCGCAGGCCCGCGACGTGCTGGCCGGCGCCGGGGCGACCATACGGGGCGACCGCGTCTACCTGCCCCCTGACCTGGTCGAGCGAACATTGGCCCTCTGCCCGCGCCAGGTAACCATCCGCGGCCGCGGCGGCACGACGGCCGCGCTGGGGGACGGCACCCTGCACTGGCACAACCTGGGCGGCGCCCGCGACGTCTACGACGCTCGCAGCGGGCAGCGCCGCCCCGCCACCGTGCAAGACGTCCAGAACGCCGCCCGCCTGCTGGATGCGCTACCCTCCGCCACTACCGTCGTCCCGTTCTTCACCCCGCAGGACGTGCCCGGGCCGCTGATGTCGCTGGCCATGTACCGCCACAGCCTGCCCCACACCACCAAGCCCCTGCATAGCCCGGGCGCCCAGACCGCCGCCGAAGTGCACACCCTCTTCCAGATGGCCTCCGTCGTCGGCCCGCCTACCGAGATGCTCACGGTGGGCATCTCCCCGATCAGCCCCCTGCTCTTCCCCGACGACGTGGCCGCGGCCATGATCGAGGTCGCCCGGCTGGGCGTCCCGCTGGGGCCACTGCCCTGCCCCATCGCCGGCGCCACCGCCCCCCTGTCGCTGGCGGGGTCGCTGGCCCAGCAGAACGCAGAAGTACTGGCCTCCATAGCGCTGGCGCAATTGGTGCGGCCGGGGCTGCCCATCCTATATTGCGGACGGCTGGCCATGATGGAGCCGCGCACCGGGCTCTCCGTGTGGGGCGGGGTCGAACTCGGCCTGCTCTCTGCCGCCACCGTGCAGGTCGGCCACCGCTACGGCCTGCCCGTCAACGTTTACGGGCTTTCGACCAACGCCCACGTACTGCACCTGCAAAACGGCTACGAGCGGGCGCTCAACGCCGCCATCCCGGCGCTGGCCGGCGCGGACGAGCTCTCCGGCATCGGCGAGATGGAGGCGGGCGTCACGGGCTCCTACGCCCAGATGGTGTGCGACGACGAGATTGCGGCCAGCGTGCGCCGCCTGCGGCGCGGCTGCACGGTGGACGAAGACGCGCTGGCCGTGGACGTCATCGCGGCCGTGATGGATGGCCCCCGCCACTTTGTGGGCGAGCACCACACCGTACGCTACGTGCGGTCCGGAGAGATCCTGCTCACCCACCTGGCCGAGCGGCGTGCCTGGGACGAATGGGAGCGCGCGGGGCGGGACGGGTTTGCGGAACGGGCCATGGCCGAAGCGGAGCGGCTGCTGGCCACCCACCAGGTCCCGCCGCTGACGGAGGAGCAGGAACGAGAGCTCGACGCCATCATGGACGCCGCCATGCAGAAAGTCGTCACGCTGCAAGCGTGACCTACAATATGAACTTTGCACGAGGCTGTTCAGTATAATAGTAAACTCAGATAGGAGGACCAAAACCACAGAGTTACACGGAGAACACACAGAGGCACACAGAGCATAGTTACTAAAAGGCCATGCAACCTCTGTGTTTCTCTGTGTCTCCTCTGTGAATCTCTGTGACCTGATTTGCGACTTGACAACTATGCCCTTTTTGGATACTATATGTTTGGGTTTTTAGTCCTCAGCAGGATAGGAGGTGGTGCATATCGCGCTTTCCTGACCTCTGTGCGAGGGGCCTGAGTGGCCCCGCCTGGCCTTCCCCATCAGGGAGGCCCAACCCGGTCTTCCGGGACACTACTCGAGGTTGCTGCTGGCATCTCACCTATACAGCGCCGGCAGCCCCACAAGCCCGATCTCAAAGGAGGAGATTGACCCATGAAACACAACTGGCTTTACGCCCTGTTGGCTGTGGCGATCAGCGCCGCAGTCGTGCTGACCGCCTGCGGGCCTGTTCAGACGCCTGCGCCTGAGGCGACCGCGGTTCCCCAGGCCCCCGCTGCCACGGCGGTCCCCCCCACCGAAGCGCCGCCAGCCGAGCGCAAGGTGGCGACCTTTATCTGGACCCAGGAGTTCGATACCCTCAACCCCCTCTACACCAACATGTGGTTCTCTGCCATCACGTTCCAATTCTGGGAGTGCTATGCCTGGGACTTTGACGAAGTGACCGCCCCCCACCCGGTGCTC
>DATKWP010000630.1:0-2082 GCA_035529535.1 Anaerolineae bacterium
CGGTCGCGCACGAATACTGCGATCTCCCCACCACTGGCAAGCCGCACCCGGTATGGCCCGGCCCCCCTCGCCAGGTCACCTTGCACCTGCTCGTCGGAGAGGATGGTGAAACGGAGCCCCTCCGCGGCCACGATCTCCAGCGTCTCGGCGTCCACCGCCATCTCCGGAAGCCACATTCCCTCCGGCCGGTGGCCGAAGCGATGGGCGAAACTGGCGATCCCCCAGCGGACCTGGCAGATCTTGTCGCGGCGGCGGGCCAGCGGCAGGATGGTGTGGTGGACGGGTTGGGCCACCCCGTTGCTGGCGGCGTGGGCCTGATAATAGTTCCGTTCGGCGGCGACGATGCGCGCGTAAGTGGCGTGGGCCTGCTCGTCCAACCAGCGGGCGAGTGTACCTCCCAGGTTGAAACTGACCTGGCCAAAGTAGCCCGCTTCCGCCAACGGCGCGTAGCACTCGGCGGTGATGCGCTCGTTCCAGTTCGCATAGGGTGCAGCGTCCGGTTCACGCGGGATGTGCCCGGTGAACGGGTCCGCCCGCGGGGGTTGGTAGCAGTGGCAGTGGATGCATAGAACCATTGGCATTACGAACCATTCTACCATCAGCCCAGTGAAAGTGCAATATCGGGCTGACCTTCCCGAAGGCTCGCAAGTGCACCGCGAATACCAAGGATGCCACCCGAGGTGCACATCGTGTGCTGAGCGCCCCCACTGAAGTCTGCGGGAAGATAGTTCGAGTTGCCCACTTCCCGAAAGCAGTGTAGAATGTACTTTCAAGCACTGGCAAGCCCAGGTGGGCGCCAGTTCATCCGACTGATTGCGCGGCCGCCAGCGCCGCGTTGGAGCAAGACAAAAAAATGAGCGAAATCTCTAATCTCGAATCTCAGATTCCGAATCCTGAAACGCAGGATTCCGCTCCCCAATCTCCAATCTCCAATCTCCAATCTCCAGCCCCTGATCCGCAGTCCGCAATCCCCACTCCGCAATCCGCAATCCGGGTGGCTGGTGTGCGGTTTCAGCCGACAGGTAAAGTCTACTGCTTCGACGCCAGCACCTGCCCGGACCTGCAGCCGGGTGACTTTGTCCTCGTCGAGACGGCGCGCGGCCAGCAGTTGGGCCGGGTGGTCAACGTGCGGCCTACGTGTGAGGGTAAAGCGGTGGAACTCAAGCCGGTACAACGGCGGGCCACCGGTCACGACCTGGCGTTGCGCCGCCATTGGCAGAGCCAGGAGGCGGAAGCGCTAAAGGTCGCCTGTGAGGTGGCCGAGCAATTGCGCATGCGAGTCAAGATCGTCGTGGCCGAGTACACGTTTGACGGCCAGCGCCTGACGCTACTGTACGTGAGCGAGGACAAATTCGATGCCAACCAACTGATCCAGGAGTTGCAGCGCCGGCTGGACGTCCGCGTGGATTTGCGCCGCATCGGCCCCCGCGACCACGCCAAACTGCTGGGGGGCTACGGCGCGTGTGGAGAATTGCGCTGTTGTGCCCGCTTCCTCTCGGAATTCAACCCCGTCTCCATCAAAATGGCCAAGACGCAGGGGGTCTCGCTCAACCCGTCGGACATCACGGGGATGTGCGGGCGGCTGCGCTGCTGCCTGATGTACGAGGAGGAACAGTACAAAGAGGCGAGCCAGACCATGCCCCGGCGCAAGAAGATGGTGCGCACACCCCACGGCGAGGGCAGGGTGGTGGACCTGCTGCCGTTGAAGGGGGTCGTCGTCGTCCAGATCGAGGACCGGCGCGTCGAAGTACCGTTGGAAGAGGTGGAGGTCATCTGACCATCGTGGATTTCAGAACCGACGCACAAGCGCTGCGCGAGCGCCTGGTCGCCTGGCGGCGCGATTTTCACGTGCACCCGGAACTGGGGTTCCAGGAGCACCGCACGGCGGGTGTCATCGCCGGCGTGTTGCGCGAATTGGGCTACCAGGTGCAGACGGGCGTTGCCCACACCGGCGTGATCGGGCTGTTGAAGGGACGGCATCCGGGGCCGGTCGTCATGCTGCGCTGCGACATGGACGCGCTGCCCATCGCCGAGGAGAACGCCGCCGCGTACGCCTCGCAGAACCCGGGCGTGATGCACGCC
>DATKWP010000631.1:0-2329 GCA_035529535.1 Anaerolineae bacterium
CTTGAGCGCTCGTGGGGTATCCAGCACCAGTAGTTCCCCGTGGTCGATGATCGCCACCCGATCGGCCAGACGGTCGGCCTCGTCCATGTTGTGCGTGGTGAGGATGACCGTCTTCCCCTGGGCAAGGCGCTTGATGTAGCCGCGTACGGCGACCCGACTCTGCGGGTCGAGCCCGGCTTCTGGCTCGTCCAGCGCGACAATGTCTGGGTCGTGGACCAGCGCCAACGCCAGGTTAAGGCGCCGCTGCAGCCCACCCGATAGCGTGCGTGCCTGTTTGTTGCGCTTCTCCACCAGGCCCAGGTCCTCCAGGAGCCGCTCGCCACGGTGGCGTGCTTCTCGGCCGTCTACCCCGTACATCTCGCCGATGAACTGGAGCTGCTCGATGCAGGTCAGGTGGCTCCAGAGGACGATCTCCTGTGGGCAAACCCCCACCCGCGTGCGCACGTCGACAGCGCCACCGGCGATGGGCTGGCCGTGCACCAGCACGCGACCAGCATCGGGCTTGAGCAGGCCGCACATTATGCTGATCGACGTGGTCTTGCCGGCCCCATTCGGCCCCAGAAAGCCAAAAACCTCTCCCTCATAGATGTCGAGGCTCAGGTTGTTTACGGCGACCAGTTCGCCGTACCGTGTCGTGAGACCCTCGGCCTGGAGTACGACATTTGGCATGGCTGGTCCTTTCAACTCGCGTGGCGGTTGCCGGTGGGTGCGATACCGCGCAAGATGAGATCGAGCAGCGTGTCGAGAAGCCGGTCAAGCGGCATCTCGCCGTTCGTGAGTTGGTAGTACGTGTCCAGATAGGGGAGCAAGAGGCTGTCGCCGACCGCGATCAGCAGTGTATTGATGATGCGGGCTGCTGTGTCAAGGTCGAGGTCTTGCCGGATCTCGCCGCGCCGTTGGGCTTCCACCAGCATCTCGCGGACGATCTCGCGCAGTGCAGTGCCGATGGGGCGGACCAGTCGCTCACCAACTTCGGGGTCCCCCCCGTAGGCTGCCCGCAGGAAGAACTGCACCAGCCCCACCTGCATCTCGCTCCACTCGATCCCGCCGGTGAGGTAAGCGCTTAGCCCTTCGCGCAGGGGCATCGAGACCAGCAGGGGGCGATAACGATTGAACTCGTCGATCAGGTAGCGTCCGGACAGCTCCACGGCGAAGTTGACCAGCCCATCGCGGCTGTTGAAATACTGATACAGGGACCCGAGGGACACACCCGCACGTTCTGCGACCCGCTTGATGTTCAGCGACTCGGGGCCGCGCTCGACGGCTTCTTCGAGGATGGCGGCCAGCACTCTCTGCTGGCGGTCAGGATCGAGGCGTCGGAAGGTGCGGGTAACCAGCCCCTCCTGTTCCAGCTCGAAGATGTGAGTGTGAATCTGGGCCCATTGCGATAGGTTCATATATAATATATGCTCAGTTCATATTATATATCACTCCTGCTCATAAGTCAAGTACACCTGATCGTATGCCACGTTTTTGGCGTCTCCATCAGCGTATACGCGCCGGCTGCTGTTCGCGCGGCGGCTGACTTGTGCAGGCATACCCCCAGTGGTACAATGCTGCGCGGATTCACCTGGACAGAAGTCCACAACGTGAGGTTATTGGGCATGGAAGACTTTCCTACTTTCGAGAGCGTGCGCAGCGCAGCTCGGCGTATCCGGCCCTACGTGCATCGTACTCCGGTGCTGACCTGCTCCGCGCTGGACCGCATGGTCGACGCGGAAGTGTACTTCAAATGCGAGAACCTTCAGAAGGTGGGCGCTTTCAAGTTTCGTGGCGCCTGCAACGCCGCGCTCTGTCTGTCGGACGAGGAAGCCAGGCGCGGCCTGGGCACGCACTCTTCGGGCAACCACGCGGCGGCGGTCGCTCTGGCCGCCCGGATGCGCGGCACCAAGGCTTTCCTGGTCATGCCGGGAGACGCCAGTCGGTGCAAGGTCGCCGCGGTAGAGGGATATGGCGGCAACATCATCACCTGTGAACCCACAGCGGCTTCCCGCACAGAGATCATGGAACGAGTGCTGGCGGAGACCGGCGCCACATTCATCCACCCCTCCAATGACCCCTACGTCATAGCCGGCCAGGGGACGGCGACCATGGAGTTTCTGGAGGAGGTGCCTGGACTGGATGTAATTCTGGCTCCCGTTGGTGGCGGTGGGCTATTGAGTGGAACCGCCTTGGCTGCGGCCGGGCTCTCTCCCCAAACCCGGGTTCTGGGGGCCGAGCCAGAGGGGGCGGATGACGCCTATCGCTCCTTGCAGGAGGGGCGGATCGTTCCCTCGGTCAATCCCCAGACGGTGGCCGATGGGCTGCTGACCTCGCTTGGTGGCAACAC
>DATKWP010000632.1:0-2892 GCA_035529535.1 Anaerolineae bacterium
TGGACTACGAGCAGACGGGGGGAGTGATGGCCCCCCGGTTGGCGCACGCCCTCTTCGACCCCCTCTTCTGGCTGTTCCAGCGGCTGGCCTGGGCGCTGGTACGGTGGTAGGCAGACGATGAAGATCGCCCATGTCACAGCCACCTTCCCGCCCTATCATGGCGGAACCGGCGTGGTATGCTACCACAATGCCCTGGGGCTGGCCCGGTTGGGCCACGAGGTGACGGTCTACACGGCGGACGAAGCGCTCAATGACTATCGCTATCCCAGCGAGATTGCGGTCCACCATTTGCCCGTGCTCTTCCGCCTGGGCAATGCTCCTCTTTTGCCCTCGCTCTGGAACCTCGCAGGCTTTGACGTCGTCCACCTCCACTACCCCTTCTACTTTGGCGCGGAGATGCTCTTTTTCAAGTCCTTGCTGGGTGGCAGCCCGTACGTGGTGACCTATCACCAGGATGTGCTTTTCGACGGGTGGCTGCGCTTCCCCGAGCGTTTTCACCATGCACTGCTCGGCAGGCAGATCCTGGGCCGGGCGGCCAAAGTCTTGGCCACCTCCCAGGATTATGCGCGCGCGTCGCGCCTGGGGACGCTGGCGCGGGCGCGGCCGGGGCTGGTGGACGAGCTGCCCAACGGGGTGGACGCCCGGCGCTTCCACCCGGGGGTGGAGGGCAGCGCGGTGCGGGACCACTACCATCTCCCGCCTGAAGACCGTACCGTCCTGTTTGTCGGTGCGCTGGATCGGGCCCACTATTTCAAGGGGATCGACGTCCTGTTGCAGGCCCTATGCCGCATTTCCGATCCTGGCCTGCGGTTGCTAGTGGTCGGCGATGGCGACCTGCGGGCGACCTACCAGAGCCAGGCCCTGGACCTAGGCCTGGCGGCGCGCGTTACCTTCTGCGGCCAAGTGCCCGACGCGGACCTGCCGGCCCACTATGCGGCCAGCGACCTGCTGGTCCTGCCCTCGACGACGATGGGCGAGGCCTTTGGCGTCGTGCTGCTGGAGGCGATGGCCTGCGGCAAGCCGGTGATCGCCAGCAACCTGCCCGGGGTGCGCTCGGTCGTGAACGATGGGCAAGATGGGCTGCTCGTGCGGCCGGGAGATGCAGCGGACCTCGCACAAAAGCTCCAGCGGCTGCTGGCAGACGCCCCTGGGCGGCGGGAGATGGGCGTGCGAGGCCGGAAGAAGGTCGAGGAGAGGTACGACTGGCCCCGGATCGTGCCCCGCCTGGAAGAGATTTATGCGGAGGTGCTAACGGCCTCACCGGCACCGCGAGGGGGGTTGCCATGATCGGCACGCTGCCGGTGTGGGAGCTGGCCCCGCGGGAGTATGGCCAGGCCCTGGACGCGGCGATGGCCTTGCTGGCCGGAGAGGAAACCCCGGTGCTGCGCTGTGCGGTGCCGGCCCTGGCGGCGGAAGCCGGCCAGCGGCTGCCCGCATGGAGGGAGGCAGGGCCGACCGGGGCGGTGCTCTGGATCGAGCCGCTGGAGGTCGGCTGGCAGGCTGAATTGAAGGCCCTCAGTGCTGGCCTGAACGGCGGAGGCAAGATGGTGATCGTTGCCTCGCGGCCGCTGGCCCGCCTGCTGCCTGAACGACGCGAATGGCCTGGGGAGGCATTGGGCCTGCACCTCGGGGGCCTCGGCCGCCTGCGCCGGGCCCTGGCCGAAGCGGGGCTCGCCCTCGAGGCCGAGTATGGCCTGCATACCCTGTCAGCCACGATCCTGAACCTGTTGGGACAGATGGCTTTCCGCTCGGGCCGGCCCGATTTGGGGGACCGGCTGCATTTTGCCGGCCGGCTGCGCTACATCACCTCGGGGCCGTTGGCTCAACTCTCCAGCGTAGCCCTGCTGGTGGCGCATGCCGGTAGACCTGACAGGTCCCGGCAGAGCTGTCAGGTCTGGAGTTCCTCCGCGCTGGCGGGTGGGGAGCAGGCTGGCTCACACTCTGCCATCGGCCGGGCCGTGGCCCGCCTGGACGCCTGGCTGGAGACGCTGCGGGGGCCCGACGGCACCGGCGCCTATGGTGGCCCGGTGGCCCACTGGTGGCGCCAGGCGTTACTCTACACGGGCCCCGGCCTCGACTGGCGCTACGAGGGCATTATCGGCGGCTACCTGGCGCTCTGGGAGCGGAGCGGCGACGAGCACTGGCTGACCAAGGCCCGCCGGGCCGGCGATGACCTGCTGGCCGGGCAGTCCCCGGCTGGCCACTACGCTGCCTCGGCCTTTGAGCTGAACCCGGCGTCGGCCGGAACGCCCCACGAAGCGGCGTGTGACGCCGGCCTGCTGCGGCTGGCCCGGACCCTGCGGGGAGCGGGTAGGGAGGGCTGGGAAGCCTACGCCACGGCTGCGGACCGCAACTTGGAGGCCTTCTACGTCAACCAGCTGTGGGACCCAGAGGTGCGGGCCTTCCGTGACAGCCCGGACGTGCCCTCCTTCGTGCCCAACAAGGCGGCTACGGCCTGCGAGGCGTTCTTCCTCCTGGCTGAGGTGCGCGGGGAGGATCGCTGGGTCGAGCAGTACGCCCTGCCCACTCTGGACCGCATCGTCGCTTACCAGGTGGGCGACGGCGGGCCGCTGGACGGCGCCATCGCCCAGAACAGCATCGGGGGCAAGAGGATAGAAAAGTACTTTCCTTTCTACATCGCCCGTTGCGTCCCCGCTCTGCTGCGCGGCTACGAATGGTCGCAGGACGAACGGTACGCCGACGCGGCGCTGGCGGCGCTGCGCTTCATCGCCCGCAACACCGGGGCAGACGGATTGCTGCCGGCGGTGGTCTATCCCGGTGGGCGTACCAACCGCTACCCGGGCTGGGTGGCCGCCCTGGGTGATGTGCTGCGCGCCGGCGACTTGTGCCGGCCCTACGGTTTCGACCGCGACCTGAGCGCCACCCACCAGC
>DATKWP010000633.1:0-3760 GCA_035529535.1 Anaerolineae bacterium
CTGGTCGAGTGGGCCCTCTCCATCGCCCCCCGGCGCGTGGTGCTGTGCGACCGCCACGGCCGGCGCGTCATGCCCCTGGAGCGCCACAACGTCTTTTTCGGCCCCGGCTCCGATTGCCCCAACGTGCTCGACCATCGCACCGGCGAGCGCCGTCCGGGCACCCTCCAGGACATCGTGGAGACCATCCGCGTCTGCGACGCCCTGCCCAACGTGGACTTTCTCATGTCCATCTGCATTGCCTCTGACGTGGAACAAGAGACGGCCGACCGCCACCAGATGCGCGCCATGCTCACGAACAGCACCAAGCCCATCCTGTTCGTCACCACCGGGTTCGAGGGCTGCCTGGACGCGGTCGAAATGGCGGAGATCGTGGCCGGCGGCGAGGAGCAGTTGCGCCGCAACCCGCTGTGCGCCTGCTACGTCAACGTCACCCACTCGCTGCGCCACAACCAGGAAGCGCTGCAGAAACTGATGTACATGGCGGGCAAAGGGCTGCCCACCACCTACACGCCGGTCGTGCTGCGGGGGATGAGCGGGCCGGTCACGGCCGCCGGGGCCATCGCGTTGGCCAACGCCGGAGAACTGGCCGGGCTGGTGCTGGCGCAGTTGAAGCGCGAGGGCACGCCCGTGATCCTCACCGGTGGCGTCAACGACATGCTCGACATGCGCAGCATGCTCGACGTCTACGCCGCGCCGGAGAACCGCGTCATGCTGGTCGAGTTGGCCCACTATTACGGCCTGCCCATCTTCGGCCTGGCGGGGGCCAGCGACGCCAAGGTCCCCGACGAGCAGGCGGCGGCCGAGGCCGCCTTCTCGCTGCTCCTGGAGACGCTGTGTGGCGCGCAGATGGTCCACGACGTGGGCTACCTGGAGGGTGGCCGGACCAACTCGATCGAGCAGATCGTCATCTGCGACGAACTGATCAACTTTGTCAAGCGCTTCATGACTGGGTTGGTCGTCAGTGAGGAGACGTTGGCGCTGGACGTGATTGACGAGGTCGGCCCCCACGGCGATTTCCTGGGCACCCAACACACGCTCAACCACCTTAAGGAAGACTGGTATCCGAGGTTGTTCGACCGCACCAATTTCGAGAACTGGAGCGCGGCCGGGGGCAAGACGTTACGCCAGCGGGCGCGCGAGCGCGTGGAAGAGATCCTGGCCAGCCACCAGCCCGAGCCGCTGCCCCCGGACGTCCAGCAGCGCATTGACCAGGTGGTGAGTCGTGCTACGGGTTGACCGCCACCGGACGTCCAGCAGCGCATTTTGACCAGATCGTGCACCGTACTATGGGTTGACCGCCGCCAACCTGGCCGTCCTGGCCATCCGCGCCCTCTGCACTGTGCCATCAGTGCCATTAACGGGGAGACCCCCCTTGAAGGGTCTCCCCGGCGCTCCCATGATGATACACTTGATCGCACTGGGATAACAAAACGAGGAGGGTCTCTTCCTCCTCGCATCAAGTGACCCGCGCAGGACTCGAACCTGCAACCAAGGGATTAAGAGTCCCCTGCTCTGCCAAATTGAGCTAGCGGGCCATACGCCGCCACATTATAGCCAGAAGGGGCCATTTGTCAAGGACGGGCGCTCTCTATAACAAGGTACCCAGTTTCTGCAACACCTCGTTCACCATCTCTCCCGGCAAAGTGCATATCCACTCTGCATTCCTGGCCCGCCAATCCAGACTCTTCACCTGATCTGCGAGAATCGCACCACTGACAGCCATGCCAGGAGGAATCAGAACCTCAAACGGGTAGCCCTTGATCTGATTCGTGATTGGACAAAGGATGGCCAGCCCAACTTTGCCGTTGTAGGCTGCCGGCGAGAGCACCACAGCAGGCCGACGCCCCGCCTGCTCGTGACCAGCCTGAGGGTTCAACGTGATCCAGACTACATCACCGCGCCGAGGGATGTACACTTTGTCTCCTACCAAATCTCGCCTCCCATGGCAGGGCCGGTGTTCACCTCGCCGTGTAAGTTGCTCTCGGTCACCTGCGCCAGGAGATGTTCAAGGCTCACTCCAGGCTCGGCCATTGGTGTGATCACCAGTCGCCCATCCACCAGTGACAACTCAACCGGAGAATCGTCTTTCAGCCCTGCGTCGGCAGCAAGCGGCTTGGGGATGCGTAGCGCCAGACTGTTGCCCCATTTCTGCACCCGGGTTTCCATAGCCTACCTCCTCTACGTATCTACAAAGAAGATACACCGATTCTCGGCATTTGTCAAGGCCAGGCACGCCACACCCCACACACCACGCACCACGAATACCTATTTCGGTAACATTTACTCGTGAGGCAATTCGGCAACGCGCGCTCCCCACCCGGCTCGCCGAGAACAGAGGATGAAACAACGCAGAGCCGCAGAGACGGGGAGAAACGCAGAGGTATTGACGTTTATTTTGGCTCTCTCTGCGGTCTCTGCGCCTCCGCGCCTCTGCGTTTGACTCCTTGCCCACTGCCTCATTCTTCACGTTTCACGCCTTCAATTCCCGCTCCACCCTCTCGACGAGCGGCACCACGTCGGCGGGCAACCCCTCGAGCACCGCCGCCCCGCGCAACCCCTCCAGCAGCCGCTGCAGCGCCTTGCCCAGGGCGGCGTCCTCCGGCGTCGCGCCGGGCCGCTGCAGCGCCCGCACGACGTCGTAGGCTCGCAGCCCGGCCTGCGTCTCCCCCCGGCGACCCCTCACGACGAGCGCCAACAGGTCTTCCAGCGAGATGCCGGACTCCCCCTCATCCTCACCCGGACCACCGGCATCCTGCCGGGCAATGGCCTGGACCAACTCCTGCAAGATGGACGCCAGTTCCCCCGGCAGCCCCGGCGGCACCGGCGGCACCGGCTGGCCGGAACCCACCGCCCGCAGGAACGGCGCGATACTACCGAGCGGCGGCGGCGCCTGCTCCAACTGCGCCAGCGCCTCCCCCACCTCCAGCGGCACCCGCCCCCCCGCCCCCCGCGCCCCATACGCCGCCTGCGCCAACCCCAGTATCGCTCGTGCCAGCTCCCTGTCTCCTTGTCCCCTTGTCTCCTTGTCTCCTTGTCTCCCTGTCTCCTTGTCCCCTTGTCCCCCCGTCTCCTTGTCTCCTTGTCCCCCCGTCCCCTCGTCTCCTTGTCCCCTTGTCTCCCTGTCTCCCCGTCTCCCCCTCCCCGCCGCAACCGCTCCAGTTCCGCCACCTTCGCGTCGCATTTGGCCTGCCAGCGGGCGGCGGCTTCCCCATCCCCCCGCGCGTGGGCGATCTCGGCCAGGTTCGCATAGTCTCTGTAGACGTCTGGAAGGTTCAGCGACTCGCGGATCTGCAGCGCTTGCCGTGCCTGCTCTTCAGCCCGCTCGAGGTCGCCGGCCATCCGGTACAAGACCCCCAGTTGGAAGTACGACAACGCCGCACCGACCTGGTTCTGCAACTCCAGCTTGATCCGCAGGCTCTCCTGCACCGCACCGATGGCCTGGCGCAGGAAGGCGGCGCGCGCGGCGGGGTCCTGGGCTCGCTTGGCCCGCGTCTGGTAGAGGATGCCGACGTTTTGCGCGACGACGGCCAGTTGGTGCCGGTCGTGCAACTGGAGCGCCAGTTCGCGGCTGCGGGCGTACCAGGCCTCCGCCGCCTCCAGTTGCCCGCGCGCTCTCTCGGCGCTGGCGAGCAGGTCGCAGGTGCGCATCTCGCTCCCCACGTCACTGGCCCGCTGAAAGAGGGCCATGGCCTGTTGGTAGAGTGCGACGGCGCGCTCCTGGCGGCCCAGGTCGTCCTGCAGGATCGCCTGGTGCTGGAGG
>DATKWP010000634.1:0-4082 GCA_035529535.1 Anaerolineae bacterium
ACCGGCTTGACCGTGTTCTCGACCATGGCCAGAAACGAACGCCGGTCGGACGTTTTGGCGGGTACATCAGACGGCAGGGCGGAGGACATCACAAAGTCCAGGTTCGGCAACGCATCGGCCAGGCGGGCCGTATGCTGCACGTCCGCGAGCAATGCCGGCCGCCGCTCGCCGGTCTCCAGATCACGCACGTTGGGCAGGTCAGAGCCGGTACCGAAATACGTGCGGTGGCCCTCCAGGTGCATGCGCGGCTCCCCCGTCCGATCGCAGAGCACGATCCGGGAAGGAGCACAGCGCAAGGCGTCTTCAACGACGGCGGCCGGGAAGCGGACCAGGTTTTCGTCGCTGACCACACAGCCGGCATCCTGGAGCAAGGCCAGTGCCTCGGCCTCGTGCACGCGCACACCCGTGCGGCGCAGGATCTCCAGAGAAGCCAGGTGAATTTCGTCCAGTTGGGCATCGCTGAACATCCGGTAGCCACCGGGCAGCGGACTGGCAGGGGGTGAAACCTTCATCACCAACCTCAACTCCTATCGCTCTGAGCCCCGTCTCGGGGCGACTGACGCGTGCCACCAGCTGTTGACTGCGCCCCGCCGCCCCCGGGGACGGGGGCTGAGAGCAAAGACTCTGCCCTATCGCTCTGAGCCCCGTCTCGGGGCGACTGACGCGTGCCACCGGCTGTTGACTGCGCCCCGCCGCCCCCGGGGACGGGGGCTGAGAGCAAAGCGGAAGTGGAAGGAACCTGCCGTCACCTACCTAGCCCCGCATCTCCGGCGGGGTAGCGGCAAAGTAGGGCAGATGGTCCTCCCGCAAGCCAGCATCACGCAGAAACACGACCAAGCCGGCCTGTAACCGCCGGGCCACGTCCTTGTGATCGGCGATCACGTTGTGCGTGCACCACGGGTCGGAGGGCAGGTGGTAGAGTTCTGGGCCCACCGGCCCCTCCAGGATAGTCACCTCCCGCCTCAGGCTGTCTACCATGCTGGTTGTCTCGGCGCTGGCTGAATCCACCTGGGCACCGAGGATCAGCATCCACTCGTCGGCCGTGACGGAAGTGCGGTTGGTGGGGTGAGGCAAGTCCACGTGCGACCCCGACAACGTGGGGGAGGACACGGCAAACGGCCGCAGGTCATCCTGCCCCTCGAAGACAGGCACCAGCGACTTCCCCTGTACGCTCCCCGGTACGGCCGCGCCCATTAGTTCCAGGATGGTCGGCATGAAATCCACCGGCTGGGCGAAGGCCCGCGGGCGGCGGTGGCCGCGACCACCGGGCAGCCGCACGATCAGCGGCACACGGGCTACCTCCGGGTAGAGAGGCAGCGATTGGTGCTGGTTGCCCCGGATGATAGACTTGCCGACGTACCCGTGCTCGCCCAGGTAGAAGCCGTGGTCGGTGGTAATGATGATGGCAGTCTCTTCCAGCAGCCCCAGGTCCTCCACGCGCTCCAGTAGAAAGCCGACCCAGCGATCCACCAGGCTGACCTCGCCAGCGTAGAGATTGCGGCAGTGCTTGAGTTCAGCCTCAGTCATAAAGTCAGCCCAGCGGTCATAGCGGGGGTAGATGACCTGCTCGCCCTGGTATTGCTCCGGCTCGTAATGGGCCAGGTAGTGCGCGGGTGGATCCCACGGCTCGTGAGGATCGAAGGTGTCCACGTACAGGAAGAACGGTCGCCCGCGGTTCTCCTCCAGCCAGGACGCTGCCGCACGCATCGTGCGGGCCGGGAAATAGTCCTCCTCCGACCGGCGCCAGGCCACGTTCTGCAGGTACTTGAAGGCAGCCCCTCTGGCCCCACCCCGCAGTTTCTCTGGACTGCAGGGCAGCGCCACCTCGGCCGGTGCCGTCTTCCAGGGGTCGTGCTCCTGGCCGCGGAGCAGTTCCCAGGCCTGGAAGCCGCGTTGGTAGTTGAAGCCAGGGGCGAAGGGATGGGGTGTGTCGGCAAAGAGGGCGGTCAGGCAGCCGGCTTCGTTCAGCACCTCGGCCAGCACGACCTCGTCGGTCCCCAGAGGCGCCCAAGGTTTGTAGGTCAGAGTCCAGCGCCCGGTCAGGACGTCGTTACGGCAGGGCACCGTGGGGAAGGAACCACAATATGCGCGGTCAAAGACGATCGCGTCCTGAGCGAAGCGGTCAATGTAGGGGGTATGAATCCAGCCATTGCCGTAGCAGCCCAGAAAATCAACCCTGAGCGTATCGGAAAAGATGAGTATGACGTTCATGTCGTTGCAGGACACTGGCGGAACTGGGGCAGATAGGGCGCGTGCACTGTCAACAATTCGTCCAGGATCTGCACCGCTGCCTCGTAACTGGGGACGACCGGGTCCAGGAGCAGCGCCTGGAGGGCGGCCTGCCGGTCACCGTGGATGGCGGCCTCCACCGCGCGGTCCTGCACCGCCACCTGCTGGGCCAGCAGCGCCGTAATGCCAGGCGGCAGCGCGGGCACGTGCAACCCGGCGACGCCAGCCCCGCTCACCACACCCGGCACCTCCACCACCGCCCAGTCGGGCAAGCCGGGGATACAGCCGCGGTTGGGGATGTTGAGCGCCAGTTCGTACTGGTTCTTGTTGTGCAGCATAGCGTCAATGATCTGGACGGCCCGTTCGCCCGACGTGTGGCCCAGGTATTCCCGGAACGAGCGCTCCCCCGCCGCGGCCTGGCGCAGTTTGGCCTTCATCTCCTCGCCCTCGCGGTCCCACCCGTCGAAGTCAAAGCCCTTCATGTCGCTCGTCTCGCAGGCGAAGGAGATGTACTCGCCCGCGTGGCCGTCGCCGGTGGCGGGGAACAGGCCGAAGGCGTCCATCAGCCGCCGCGACAGGGGCTGGAAGTCGGGCGGCATGTCGGCCAGCCGTTCCCGGAACTCGGGATACAGGTCCGCGCCCGTCTCGTTGTCCCGCAGATCGTAGATGAAGGTAAAGTGATTGAGCCCGGCCGCCTTGAGGTCGAGCCTCCGGTGAAGGATCTCTTGCTGCGCGCGGTGCTCGTCCCAGTCCTTGGGCTCGCCTATCAGGCCCAGCACGCGCCCGGCGATGTGAAAGCCGGCCCCGATCTGGTGGCACAGCCCGATAAAGCGCAGCGCCGTGGCCCGCTCCAGCGCCAGGCAAACGCGGCTCATCGGGTTGGTGAAATTCAGCACCCAGGCGTCCGGGGCGACCTCCTCGATGACGCGGGCAACCTCCAGCATCAGGTGCGCGCTGCGCAGCGTGTGCCCCAGCCCTCCGGGGCCGCCGTTTTCGCCCAGCACCTGCCGGATGCCACAGCGGAGCGGGATCTCCCAATCCTTCTTCCAGGTCGCCGAGCGGTCTACCGCGATGGCCACAATGACGAACTCTGCGCCGTCGAGGGCAGCGCGCGGGTCGGCCGTCGCCTCGATGACGAGGCCGGCTTCCGCCTCCGCGTTCAAGCCGCGCGCCACGCGCGTCATGACGTCCAGGCTCTCGACGTTGACGTCCGTCAGCGCCACCGTGCTGCCCCGCAGCGCATCGGCGTAGGCCACGACGTCCTGCAGCGTGCTCAGGCCAAAACTGACGCTACCTGCTCCAACCAATGTGATCTTCGTTGTGTGCATGGTTCCCCCTTAATCAGACTACCTTCCCGAAAGCACAGAGCAAAGCCAACTCGATGCTTCCACAGCTTTCGGGAAGGTCATTTCTTCATCCACGCTCGAACCGTACCAATGACGGTTTCAATCTCCGCCTGCGTCAGTTCTGGGAACATGGGCAGGGAAATGACGCTGGCCGCCGACTTTTCGGTCAGGGGCAACGAGACGTTCAGGTCGGCGGGGTACCCCCAGGGAAAGCCGGCCTGCTGGTGGATAGCGATGGGGTAGTGGGTCTTGGCGTCAATCCCTGCCTGGTTGAGGTATTGGAGCATCTCGTCGCGCCGCTCCGTCTCGATCACGTACAGGTGGTAGACGTGCCGGTAGCCCGCCCTGGCGGCGGGGAGTTTGAGACCGGTACCCTGAAGGCCAGCGGTATACAGCGCGGCGATCTCCCGCCGCCGGTCGCTCCATGCGTCCAGCCTCCTCAACTTGACGCTGAGGATGGCGGCGTGCAGGTCGTCCAGGCGGCTGTTGTAGCCCATCGTGTGCACC
>DATKWP010000635.1:0-2935 GCA_035529535.1 Anaerolineae bacterium
CCCATGTTCAGGATCACGCCGCCGCCCCCCGCCAGCATGCGCCGGGCGGCCTCCTGCGCCACGAAGAACGTCCCGTTGAGGTTCGTCTCGATCACCTGTCGCCACTGCTGGGGGGTGATGTCCATGAAGGGGCTCCGCACGCTGATCCCGGCGTTGTTGATCAGCACGTCCAAGCCCCCCACCAGGCGGTCCAGTTCCTCGAACGCCCGTGCCACGGCCGCCGCGTCCGAGACGTCGGCGCGCACGGTGCCGCTCAGCGCCGGCAACTGGCGCGTGACCCGCTCGCACCCCCCCTCGTCCCGGTCCAGTATGACCACGTGTGCGCCCTCTTCCAGGAAGCGGGCCGCTGTCGCCGTGCCGATGCCGCCTGCCCCGCCGGTGATGAGGACCCTTTTGCCGCTGAGATTCCTCGCTACGCTCGGAATGACAGACAAGCCGTGCATCGCTCCCCCCTATCCTGCCAGCCCGCCACCGTCCACCACCAGCGCCGTACCGGTGATGAGGACCCGTTTGCCGCTGAGATTCCGTGGATGAGTACATCCATGTTCGCTCGGAATGACAGGCAAGCCGTGCATCGCTCCCCCCCTATCCTGCCAGCCCGCCGCCATCCACCACCAGCGTCGTGCCGGTGACGAAGGACGAGGCCTCGCTGGCCAGGTACAGCGCCGCCTGGGCGATTTCCTCTGGCCGGCCGATGCGCTTGAGTGGCCGCTGCGCAGATTCGACCAGAAAGCGTTCGTATGGCTCCCCCAGTTGCTGGGCCTCGTTACGCAGCATCCCGGTGTCCGTGTCGCCGGGGCAGATGCAGTTGACGCGGATGTTCTGCTCGCCGTGGTCGAGCGCCATGGCCTTGGTCAGCAGCACCACCGCACCCTTGGAGGCACAGTATGCCGCGGCCTTGCGCCCGCCGACCAGCCCCCAGCCCGAGGCGGTGTTGATGATCGCGCCGCCGCCCGCCTGGGCCATGGCAGGAACCGCGTACTTGGAGAGCAGGAATACCGACTTGACGTTGACCGCCATCACCCGATCCCAATCCGCCTCGCTCGTCTCCGGCACCGCCGCCCGCCGGATGATGCCGGCGTTGTTGGACAGGACGTCGAGGCCGCCCAATGCGCCGACGGCCTGCGCCACCGCCCGTTCGCAATCCGCGGCCTGGGTCACGTCGCAGCGTATGAAGATGGCCCGGCCCCCTTGTTCGACGATTTCCCGCACGACCGCCTCTCCGTTGGCCTGGTCCACGTCTGCCACCGCCACCGCTGCCCCCTCGCGGGCAAACAACAGGGCCGTCGCCCGCCCGATGCCCGACGCGCCGCCAGTGATGAGCGCCCGTTTCCCCGTCAGAACACCCATGATCCCTCCTGTCAAAAGCGCTAATCCGCGGTCCCGCCGCCGTCCACCGCCAGGACCGCGCCGGTCACGAACGAAGCATCGTCCGACGCCAGGAAGAGGACCGCTTTGGCGATCTCCTCTGGGCGGCCGATGCGCCCCATGGGACGGTTGGCCGCCCCCGCTATGTACTCGTCCCACGTCAGCCCTCTCACTTTGGCATCTTTCACCAGCATGGGGGTGTCCACGTCGCCCGGGCATACGCAGTTGACGCGGATGCCCTGCCGGCTGTGGTCCACGGCCATGGCCCTGGTCAGCAGCACCACGCCCCCCTTGGAGGCACAATAGGCGGCTGCCCGGTCGCCTCCCACCAGCCCCCAGCCTGAACCGTTGTTGATGATGGCCCCGCTCCCCTGCGCGATCATGGCCGGGAGCGCGAACTTGCACATCAGGTACGTTCCTTTGAGGTTAACGTCCAGCGTCAGGTCCCATTCCTCCTCGGTGCTGTCCGGCGCCGTGTTTGGGAAAAAGACGCCCGCGTTATTGAAGAGGATGTCCAGCCGGCCAAACGCCCGCAGCGTCTCCTCCACGGCCCGGCGGCACTCCTCGGCCAGGCGTACGTCGGAGCGGATAAAGATCGCCGTTCCGCCGGCCCGCGCGATTCCCTTCACTACCGCCTGCCCCCGCTCCTCGCTGCGGCCGATGAGGGCGACCTTGGCTCCCTCCTGGGCCAGGAGGAGCGCTGTGGCCTGGCCGATGCCCGAGGTTCCGCCCGTGATCAACGCTACTTTGCCAGCAAGGCGCATGATGATTCTCTCCTCAGCACGAAACTTTGTACACCGTTTGCTCGCGGTATCCGGTGACCACCCGGATGTAGCCGCTGAGCATGCGGTCCACTTCCCGGTCGCCGGTGTCCACCAGGAGCGGCCGTCCGCCCAGCGCCTGAATTTTCGCGGCCGTGCTCACCACGATTACGTGTTCTTTGCCCACTCGCTCGATCACGCGTGGGCTGATCTGCTGGTTCCCGCGGCCAAAGATGTAGCCCTGGCCGCCGATGGGGGTGACGACGACCTTCGCCAGGTGCTCCTCCAGCAGTGCCAGCAGTTGGGACTCGTTGGCGTCGGCGGCCACCAGTTCCCCCCCCCGCACCACGTCCACGCCCAGCAGCGTCTTGGGCACCCCCAGCCTGGATGCAATCGCCCGGGTCGTCGTCCCAGGCCCGATGATGTAGAGATAGCGGTAGCCGTCGTCGTCCATGCCGTCCACGACCTCCCAGGCGATGGCCTCTGTGGCCACCTTTTCTCCGGGATCGCTGGCGGTTTTGAGCCCTTGGACCAGCCGGCGCTGAAACGGGATGTTGAGATAGCCGTACAACCTGGCTGCCACGATGCCCTGTCGAAAGGCCTCCTCGTCTATGTCCATCACCTCGGCCTCCCGCCGTCCTGATGCCCTCCCTTGCAACACCAGCAGGGCCAGGTCCCCTGCACTCCTGGGGTTCGTGGCAAAGACCGCCGAGTGGATCTTGACTCCGGCAGGGATGCCCAGGACCAGGCGGATGCGTCGGATGTACCCATCCGCTACATCCGAGCCTTCTCCGATGGCACTGTAA
>DATKWP010000636.1:0-4614 GCA_035529535.1 Anaerolineae bacterium
GTTCAGGCAGGCGACGGAGTACGTGTTGGCAGGTTTGTGCGACGACCTGCCTGGCGCTCAAACCGGCGTCCAGGCTGTCTGGGGCACGCTCTTGGGGTGGCTATTCGTGCATGCCTTGGGGAAGGTCCTGGATGGCGCGGAGTTCGAGCAGATCAGCCGCAGTTGGAGCGAAGAGTGGCTATTAGGCAGGATCATCGCCGGTTGTTTGCAAGGGCTGGGATTGGACGAGGGAGCAGCCTGGCGCGCGGTGGCGACGATCCACTTGTTGATCAGCCATCAGCGCTGGTTCGAGGTGCAGGGGCCTGAGCAGCCGTCGGCACACGCTGCGGGTGAGTACCCCCGAGTGTTGGAGCGCTGGCTGAATGACGACGAGGTACAGCGATTCGTGCAGGTGAATCGCTACCGGGGCGTTCTATGGTTCAACAAGGAGTCGTTCGAGCAACTGCTGTGGTGGATGCTGGCCGTGGCCGTGGTTGGGATCAGCGCCGATCCTCTGCGGCCTGGAGCACAGGTGGCCCAGGACATTGTCGCCGCGTTCGACGTCGTGAGGAGGTTGCAGTCAGCCGAGGAGCAGTCTGGATACCAGGTAGAGAGGCTGCTGGAGGCTGCAACCTTCCCGAAAGTCCCAAACTTTCGGGAAGGATAGAATTTTGACGATGATAGTTTGACAAATTATGGGGGGCGTGCTAGAATGCTTCCATCATTACCGCATTCCTGGAGAGAAGCGATCTTATGCAGGACACCCGAGGACGTATTCTGGACATTTTGAAGGGACGCCAACAGGCGACGGTGGATGAGTTGAGCCGGGAATTGGGGTTGACTCCTGTCACCGTGCGCCATCACCTGGATATTTTGCGCGGAGAAGGGTACGTCGCGGCCCCGATCGTGTATCGCCGCAAGACCCCTGGCCGTCCCCAGTACGCCTACACCCTGACGGAGAAAGCCAGCGCGTTCTTCCCCAAGAGGTACGGCCAGTTGGTCAGCCTGCTCCTCGACGAGATACAGACGTGTCTCTCGCCGGCCGAGGTAGAACAGATGATGCAGCACATCGGTGAGCGGATTGCCAGCCAGGCGGGGATGGGGGGGGAGGAGGATTTCGAGGCCCGGCTCGTCGCTACGGTCGAGTTTCTGGACCAGTTGGGCTACATGGCGGAATGGGAGCGCCGCGACGACGGTGATTATCTGCTCCACGTAGCCAATTGCCCGTATGAGCAAGTAGCCTGCCAGCACGACGAAGTCTGCAAGATGGACTTGAGGATATTGACTTGCCTGCTGGGCGCCTCGCCTCAGCGCCTGACCTGGGCTGCCCAAGGTGACCACCAATGTACGTATGCCGTCCGCCCTACCGAATGCGGAATGCGGAAGAGGTGATATGTCTCTCAAGGCGACGCTGATTTACCCCGGCATCGCTGGCCGCGGTTTTCGATCTCTCAAGCACGGGATGGACGCGGGCTGGATCTCGCACGGCCTGGCTTCCCTGAGCGCCGCGGCCAAGGCGGAGGGGTTCGGGGTAGACTTGATTGACCTGCGGGCGCTTTCCGGCTGGGACCACTTCCGGGAGGTATTGGCGGAGCGGGACCCCGACGTGGTCGGGGTGACGATGATGAGCGTGGACTATAACCCGACCCGTACGGCCGCCGCGATCGCCAAGGAGGTCAAGCCAGAGGTCGTCACGGTCATTGGTGGTCCCCACGTCACGATTGCATTGGAAGACTCTCTGCGCATGCCCCACGTGGATTACCTGGTGACCCAGGAAGGGGAGGTGACCTTTCCCAAATTGCTGCGGCAGATCGAGGGGGGTACTCCGCCGCCGGACCGGGTGCTGCGTGGCGAGCCGCCTGACCTGGAATCAATCCCTTTCGCCGACCGTGACCTGTTTCTCGAGGAATGGCGCAAGTGGGGCTACGACCTCGACTCGCCCGAGGTCCCTTTCGTCGCGGAATTGCCGCCGCCGTTCCTCACGGTGATCGCCGGGCGGGGCTGCCTCTACAACTGCGCGTTCTGCAAGCCCGGGGAGGATTACATCTTCGGCAAGCGCACGCGCCGCCGTTCTGTCGTCAACGTCATCGCCGAATTGGAGATGCTGCGCGAGCGGTATCATTTCGCCTCGTTCATGTTCCACGATGACACGCTGACTGAGGATCGCGAGTGGGTGGTCGAGTTCACCGAAGAGTACGTGACGCGGGGCTTCACGCAACCCTTTTTCTGCCAGAGCCGGGCTGACATCATCGTGAGACACGAAGATATGGTGGCGCGTATGGCCCGGGCCGGGTTGCGCGGCTACTTTATCGGTTTCGAGAGCGGCAACGACCGCGTCCTCAAGTTCATTCGCAAGGGCACCACGGTGGAGCAGAACCGCCAGGCGGCCCGCGTCTGCCGCAAGTACGGCGTGTCTATCTGGGCCAACTATATGATGGGGTTGCCGACCGAGACCAGAGAGGAAGTGATGGACACGGTGCGGCTGATGAAAGAGATTGACCCGGACTATTACAGCCCGGCGTTCTTTACCCCTCACCCTGGCACAGACCTGTACGACTACGTGGCCGAGCATGGCTTGAGCCGTATCGCCGACTACGATTCCTACCGCCGTAACCCGACCGAGCCCAAGATCGAGGGTCAGGATTACAAGTTTCTCAAGTGGGCGATGGCGGAGAGCCAGCGCCGCGCGCCAGTCAATGCCTTCAAGCGTTGGGGACGCCGGCAGCGGGAACGGGCTCGTCGCGTCACGCCCGCCAAAGTGATGCGCAAGTTGGGGTTTGCCAAAAGCCCCCCCCTATGCTAGAATATCCGCCACTTGCCGGAGCAGGCGGTATCCGGGGTGTGGCGGCTTTGTGCCGCTGTTTTTGCGCCTGCTCCGCTAGGCCCGATTTCCCCAGTGTGTGGCGGGCGAGTGCACCCGACTGAGTATCGCGCGAGAGGAGAGCCCATGTCAGATGCAGTATCCGATGTTCAGCGTGAAGAGCAGCCAACGGAGGTGGAGCCGCAAGCATCTTCGCCCGACCCTGCCGCGGGACTCGATGGAGCCGGTGAGGCCGGTGAGTACACCGGTTACGCCGGGTTCGGCCGGCGGCTCAGGGCGACGCTGGCCCAACCCCGTGAGCGGTTCAGCATTGGAGCCTGGGTCTACGTAGGCCTCGGCATACTGGTGATCGTGGTCCTGCTTCTGCCACCCGTCTCGCTTCTGGAACGGCTGGGCATCACCGGTTACACGACGCTCAATGCTACCAACAGTTCGATTTCCCATCCCGACGGGTTGACGCTGAGCGTGGACCCCGAGACTTTCGCCGGTCGCCTGGGCGTGCGGTGGAAGTCGGTGCCGCGCCTGGAATTTCTGGAGGGTTCGGCGGGTGCTGGGCTGCGCCGGGCGGTCGAGGCGTTGCCTCCCCATCTTGTCGTCAAGAGCCCCTTGTATCAACTGCGGGTGCGCGGCAAGTCCTCGCAGCCGGTGATGATGGACGTGGTGATGCCCAACGATGCGGAGCCATGGGAAACGCTCGATCTATACACCTGGACCGGCGAAGTATGGAAGTGGGTGGGCGGCGAACTCCACACCGAGGTCGCTGAACACGAGTTTATTCGTGCCCGCGTGACCGACGTGCCGGCCTCCGTCGTGGTCGTGCAGGCCGGACCGATCACGCCGACTATCTCTACTGTTCTGGAGGCAGGCGACGACCTGGCATCTGCTGCCACGGGCCTGCTCGACGAGGTCAACCCGGTGGGGTTGTTGCTGGGCACGGATGGCGGTTTCATCGGCGACCCAGGCACGTTGCCACAGCCGGAAACGAGTGCGGGCTATAAGGTGCTCCCTGTGCTACGCAACTGGGCCCCTGGCGCAACGATCAACCGGGGCCTGCTGTCTGACGCGCTGACGATACCCGAGATTCAGCAGGCCCACATCGCCCACATCGTGCAATTGTGCACCGGCAGGGGCTTTGCAGGCGTGGACGTGCAGTACCGAGGCGTTGGACCTGGCGAACGGGATGCGTACAGCGGTTTCATCCGCGCGCTCGCGGAGGCCCTGCACGCCGAGGGGCTGCGGCTGACCGTGCGCGTCGAGCCTCCCAAGCCTACGGATGGTGGTTGGGATACGGGAGGCTACGACTGGGCGGTCATCGGCGCTGCGGCCGACGCCGTCGAGGTGCCTTTCCCCGAGGATCCCGCGGCGTACGTCGAGGGGGGGACGGCCCACCGGCTGCTCGGTTGGGCTACCGCTCAGATGCCGTGTTATCGGCTGCGTATGCTGGTCTCTTCCCTCAGTGCGGAACAGGGGGGGGAAGAGGTCGCCGGTGAGGGCGGTGAGTACACCGGTTACACCGGTAGGGCCATCTCGCTGGAACAGGCGCTGGCTCCTTTCGGAGAGGTGATGGCCCTGGGCGACGTGACGCATGTGCAGCCAGATAGCCAGGTGGAGTTCGGCCTGGCAGGCCGGTTGTTGGGCATCACGCCCCAGGAGCATGCCGGTACCTACCGCCTGGAATATGAGGCCGACGACGGAACCAACCGCACCATCTGGCTCGGCACGACGACCAACCTGGCCACCAAATTGCAGTGGGCGCAGAGGTACCACCTGGGTGGCGTCGCCGTGGCCGACCTGCTCGATCCTGGCAATGCCCC
>DATKWP010000637.1:0-3136 GCA_035529535.1 Anaerolineae bacterium
TCCAATTGCCGGATGCGCGTCACCGTCCGCTCGCCGTCCAGCCCTTTCTCTACGTGGAAATGTACGTCCCCGAAGCCGGCCAATTGTGGCAGGTGGGTTACACACAGCACCTGGTGGCGTAGCCCTCCCGGCCCGCTGCCAGCCGCCAGGCCCCACAGCTTCTCACCGATGGTCGCGCCCACGCGCCCGCCGATGCCCTGATCAATTTCGTCGAAAATGAGCGTCGGCGTCTCGTCAGCGCGGGAAAGGACCGCCTTGAGCGCCAGCATCAGCCGAGAAGTCTCACCGCCGGAGGCAATCTTGGCCATAGGCTTCAACGGTTCGCCCGGATTAGGGGAGACGAGAAATTCGACCCGGTCAATCCCTGAAGAGTCAAAAGCCACGCGGGGCGGCGTGGCGGGTTCCAGGTGTACGGTTTCCATCTGCTCGATGCCCGCGCCGGAAACCCGGAACTCCAGGCTGGCGACCGGTGGCGGCAAGGGCACGCCATCGGCGTCTTCCTGCCACTGCAAGTGCACGCCGAAGCGCGCCCCTTCCATGCGCAGGTCGTGCAGTTCCGTCTCGATCCCGGCCGCCAGCCGCTGGGCTGCCTCGCGCCGCCGCTGCGAGAGTTCCACGGCGATCTCGCCCAGGTGTGCCAGCAAGCGCTCTTCCTCGGCCCGCAATTCGGCGATGCGTTCCTCGCTGTGGGTGATGGTGTCCAGTTCCCGCGCAGCCTGTTCGGCATAGACCAGCACGTCGGAAATGTGCAGGCCATACTTGCGCTCCAACCGGCGGAGCAAGGCCAGCCGTTCTTCGACCTCCTGCAACCGGCGCGGGTTGTACTCGATCTGCTCCTGATAGTCGCGCAGGCTTCCGGCCAGTTCCTCCACCTGGTAGTTGATGTTCTCGGCGGCGCGTCCCTGGGGTTCCAGCGCCGGGTCCACCCGGGCCAACCCTTCCACAGCGCGCAATGCCTTGCCCAGCAGGTCCAACGCAGCGACGGCTTCCCCTTCCCCTTCCTCGAGGGCCTGCAGCGCCTCGCCGACCAGCGCAGCCAGTTGCTCGGCGTTGGCCAGCCGCAGCCGCTCCTCGAGCAACTCTTCCTCTTCACCAGGCTGGAGGGCCGCGGTACCGATCTCGCCGATCTGGAACTGCAGCAAGTCGGCCCGGTGCGCCAGTTCCTGCTCGCTGCGGATCAGGTCCGCCAGTTCTCGTCGCACCGCCCGGACCTGCCTCGCCACGTCGGCGACCTGCGCCCGCAGCGGTCCCAGTTCCCCATACCGGTCCAGCAGGTTGGCGTGCTCGCGCACGCGCAGCAGCGAGAGGTGCTCGCTCTGGCCATGGATGTCCACCAACCCTTCGGCCACTTCACGCAGGAGCGCCAGGGTGACGGCCCGCCCGTTGACACGGGAGATGCTGCGCCCGCCGAGGCGCACCTCGCGGCCCAGGAATAACAGGTCGGCATCATCCCCCTCCAGTCCCTCCCGTTCCAGGAGCGGGTCAATGACGGCCCGGCGCTCTGGCCCCAGCCGGAACGTGGCTTCGACGATGGCACACTCGGCCCCAGCACGGACGACGGTGCTATCCGCCCGCCCTCCCAGCACGAGTTCCACCGCGTCCACGATGATGGATTTGCCCGCGCCGGTCTCGCCGGTCAGGACCGAGAAACCCGGCACGAAACCCCACTGCAACTGATCAATGATGGCAAAATCGCGGATGCGCAGTTCGGCCAGCACGCTCTACCTCCCCACCCACAGCAGGCTCTACACCCGCCGGCCGGGGCGCAGCAGCCCGTAGGCCGCGCCCGTGGCCGCCACCGCGTACACGACGGTCCACAGCAACTTCATCAATCCGCCCGTGTATACAATGGAACCGACCGGATTCGCCACCGGCCCCAGAAACGAAAGCAGCGACAGCAGCAACTGGGGCAGCGCGCCCACGACGATACAGCCGCAGACGACCAGCCACGTATATGGTCCTTTCCGGCGCCGGATGGCCCGCTGCACCATCTCGGCGATGCCTGCCCCGGCCAGCGGTCCCAGAATGATGGCGTACCAGCCCAAACTGGGGATGAGCCAGCCGGCCACCAGGGCCAGGGGCAAGGCGACGACGGCCGCCACCAGGTAATAGGCAGGCCGGAAATCCGCATAAAAGACCTGCTGCTGGGTGTTGATGCAGTTTCGGCAGCGGTAGCCGACCGGCGTCAATACCGCACACTTGGCACAGATCGGCTGCCCGCACCGGTTGCAGCGCAGGTAAGTTTCGACACTAGGATGATTGACACAGTGCAGTGGTTCACTCATAGGCCATGATCCTTTTTATCCCTCGTCCCGGGGTACCAGCCGGGCTACCAGCGTCTTGTAGAAGTAGGTTTGTTCGCGCACCCGCGCGAAACGGGCCGTATGAGGGCTGGCCTCTACTGCCACCTCGTCCCCGCTTTCCAATTCAGCCTGGACATTGCCATCCACCGTCAAGACTGCCGGCCGCTCGCCAGTGATCGTGATGTGCACCGTGACGCCCTCGGCCAGGACGATGGGACGTGCCATGCTCAGGTGGGGCGCGACGGGCACCAGGAGGACGTTGCGTAATTGTGGTGGCAAGACTGGCCCTCCGGCCGCCAGGGCGTAGGCGGTGCTCCCGGTCGGCGTAGCGACGATGAGGCCATCGGCCACGTACGTGGCGAGGTACCCTCCATCCACCTCGGTGCGCAGGTGTACCACGCGGGCGCGCGCCCCCCGCCCCACCACCACGTCGTTGAGCGCTTCCCCCTGTCCCAGGATCGCACCGTCCCGGCGGGCCACCACCCGCAGCATCATGCGCTCCTCGATCCAGTAATCGCCGACCAGCGCCCGCGACAGGACGTCCCGCCACGTCTCCGCCTCTGCCTCGGTGAGGAACCCCACCCGCCCCAGGTTGACCCCCAGAATGGGCGTGCTATAAGGGGCGGCAACCTGAGCCGCCCGGAGAATCGAGCCATCCCCTCCCAGGATGACCAGCAGGTCGGTTTCCTGCCAACAGAACACGCCAGGAGCATCTTCTGTCGTGCTGACTTGGGCCTGCCGTCCTCGCTGCTCGATCCAGGCGGCCATTTCCCCGGCCAGGCGATGGGCCTCGCAAAGACGAGGGCTGTAGAGGATGCCGATCGTCTTCATGC
>DATKWP010000638.1:0-3866 GCA_035529535.1 Anaerolineae bacterium
TCCTATCTGCGTTCATCCGCGTTCGTCCGCGTTCATCTGCGTTCCAATCTTATTCCTCGCGCCCCCCGTGCCTCTTGCCTGCGCGGTTCCGTGCCCCTCTATGGTTGGCGGCGATGGCAGTGCCGCTCAACGCCAGCGCCAGCACCCCGATCAGCAGCCACGATTGCCGGGGCAATGCGTTGACGAGGGCCGCAAGCGGGGCCGGCGTCGGAGAAGGAGTGACCGTCGGCGTGGGAATCGGCGTGGGTGGGGGGGGAATGGTCGGCGCGGGGGTCGGGGTGATGGTAGAGGTAGGCGTGGGGGTGGGCGTCCGCGTCGGGGTGGGCGTAGGAGTGCGGGTCGGCGTTGGAGTGGGCGTTGGAGTGGGCGTGGCGGTCGGCGGGATCTCCGGCTCGGGCACCGCGTCCGGCTCCACCGTCTTCACGGGCGACGGAGTCGGCGACGCCGGCGGGGGCGCGGTGTTGGCGCTCGCCGGGGCCTCTTCGACCAGCATGAACGGCGCACCACCCAGGATACAGCCCTGGGCGCAATTCGCGCCGGGCAGGTCGAGGAAATAATAGCCGCGCTCGGGGTAGACGTAGTGGGCCGCGCCCCACACGTTCACCAGCAGCGCGCGCGTCGTCCGCGCGGCAATCATGGCCGCCTGCGGCTCGGGCGTGCGCGCCCACACGACGGTCGTCGTGCGCTGGCCCCGGTCTATCGTCACCACCGAGATGTCGTCGCGGCGCTCCCAGCGCCCCCCCTGAAAGCCGGCCAGGTAGATCGTGGCCACCTGGTAGGCGGTGAAGGCCGGGCGGCGGGCGCCATCTGCCTGCACCAGCCCGAACGGTTCGGGGTCGGCGGCGCGGTCGGTCTCCGTGTCGGCCATCTTGTACACGGCGATGCGCGCGGCCCCGGCGGCGATCTCCAGGCTGAACGCCTGCACCATAAAGTACGCCTGCTCCTCGGCCGAGACGCGCGAGAGGTAGGCGTTGGTCTCGGCGATCCAGATCGGCTTGCGCAAACCACGGTTGCGCATCAGGTCGTAATAGTGCGCCGTGACGTCGTAGATCTTTTCCGGCTCCAGGTACAGGTGGAGCGTCGCCACGTCAAAGTAATAGTTGTTACCGGCGGCACCCGGGTCGGCCACCAGTGCGTCGAGAAATAAGCCGAACCAGTGCTCGTTGTGCCAGTGGGTCACCGCCGGCAGGTGGATGACGGCGGTGGGGTTGGTCTGTTTGGCCACCGTGTAGGCTACGCGCAGCAACTGGATAAAGTCGGCGATGGAACCGCCCCACGTCATGTCCGGCGACCCGGCCGCGATCTCGGGCTCGTTCCAGATGGTCCAGTGGTCAATGCGGCCGGCGTAACGGCCGACGATGGTGCGCACAAAGGTGGCCCAGCGGTTGTTGGGATCTTCTACCGGCAGGTACAAGCCCTGAGGGGCGCCGGGGCCGATGCCGACGTCGGTGGCCCAGCCGGGCGTGGTGATCAGCAGCCCGACCACCTGGCGGCCCTGGGCCAGTTCGTTGGCCAGCACCTGGTCGGAGATGGGCACGGCGTTCCACTCGTCGGGGCTGGTGGGCTGGATGCGGTTCCATTCGAACGTGACGCGCGTCCAGCCCGCGCCCAGCGCGCTGGCGGCGGCTGGGGCGGCGTAGGCCTCGACGACGCCGAAGCGAGGGTCGGGAATGCCGCCGGCGACCGCCACCGGCGGTGCCGCGAGGGCGAGCAGGATGGATGCCAGGAGCACAGCCGCCAGGGCCTGGACCGATCTGGGGGTCCCCGCTGAAGCGGGGCGTCCGTCACACGAATGGAGGCCCGGCTTCAGCCGGGAATCCCCCGCTGAAGCGGGGTGTCCGTCACACGAATGGAGGCCCGGCTTCAGCCGGGAATCCCCCGCTGAAGCGGGGCGTCCGTCACATTTGGTACGACGAAATCGCATAGTTGATCACGTGGTCTCCAGGCCGCCCCCTGTTTCCCGGGGAACACGGATGAACGCAGAGTCACGCGGATGTTCGTGCTGATCTGCGAGGATCTGCGTGGTTCTGCGTCCGCGGCCGATTCTATGGGTTTCAGCAGGTGAATGAAACGTGCCTGCCGCAGGCTCCAGTATACCGCAGACGGGCATATAGGCAAGCCACCTCCGCACCACCTTCCCGAAAGTTCCTGTGGGGCAGTTGCTCCAGCGCAAGTTATCCGCTATAATAGGTCATCAGCGAGGCGAGATACGAGTGGCGTAGTGAACCTCTGAGGGCCTGAATCGGTATCATGCTCTGAGAGAGAAAACTTTCGCGGGGTACGGGTCAAGAGATGTCCAAATTCTTCGATCTGGAAGAGGGGTGGAGCACGCTGGTCTTTCTGCTCGGCGCGCTCCTGGCCGCCGGGTGGGTGTTGGCTGCCACCCGGTGGGCGGATGGGCTCGACGTCGTGCCGCTGGTGGCCGCCGGGGGACTGATCTCCGGGCTGTTCCTGGCCTGGAGCGTGTTCCGCGGCCGGACGTGTCATTTCTTCAGCCTCGTCTATGGCCTGACCTGGATCGGCTTCCTGCTCGGGCGTGGCCTGCCGGGCACACTGACCTGGGGTGAGCGCATCACCGACCTGGCCGCCCGCTTCTTCTACTGGGTGCGCCAGGCCGTCACCGGCGGTACCGGCCGTGACCCAATGGTCTTCGTGCTGCTCCTGGCCGGATTGTTCTGGCTCCTGGGCTACAGTGCGGCCTGGAATACCTACCGCCACATGCGAGCCTGGGGCGCTGTCCTTCCGCCGGGGCTCGTGGTCCTCATCAGCGTATATTACTACTACGGGGCCGCGCCCCTGATGCGTTACCTGGCGCTCTATCTGTTCTTCGCCCTGCTGTACGTCGCCCGCTCCCACGCCTTTCAACTGGAGCAGCGCTGGCAGGAGGAACGCGTGGCGTACGATCCCGTCATGCGCTTCGACTTCGTGCGGGCCGGCCTGGTCATGACGGTGATCGTCCTGGCCCTGGCCTGGACGTTGCCCGGCGCGGAAGCGGTGCCGCGCCTGACTTCGATGTGGCGGCACATCAGTGAACCCTGGCGCACCGTCCAGGAGGAATGGCAGCGCTTGTTCTCCGGCCTGCGGGCGGGTGTCGTGGGAGTGGTCGAGCCGTACGGGCCGGCGCTGAGCCTGGGTGGTCCGCGCGAACTCAGGGACGTTATCCTGATGGATGTCGCCGCCCCCCGTACCGGCCGCTATTACTGGCGGGCGGCGGTCTATTCCTATTACCAGGGCAACCGGTGGGAGGCCGTAGAGAAAGAACGCATCATACTCATCCCTGGACGGCAGCCCCCCGGCATGGCGCGCGATGAACTCCGCCACACCGTCGTCCAGACCGTGACCACGTATGCCTCGGGTCACCACATCCTGGTCGGGGCCTCCCAACTGGTCGCCGTGAGCCTCGACGCGGAGGCCTACATCAACCGGGCCGAGGATGCCCCCCTCGAATTCATCCGCATCTTTAGCATCCTGTCATTCAAAGCCGACGATCAGTACGTGGTAACCTCCGAGGTCTCCAATGCCGACCTGCAGAGCCTGCGGGAGGCGGGCACCGGCTACCCGGAGTGGGTGCGCGAGCGCTATCTGCAACTCCCCCCACTGCTGCCGGAGCGGGTGCGCCTGCTGGCCGAGGAAATCACGGCCAACGCCACCAACCCGTACGACGAGGCGGCTGCCATCGAGCGCTACCTGCGTGACAACGTCGCCTATGACCTGCAGCCCCCTGATCGGCCCGAGGGGCGGGATTACGTGGACTTTATGCTGTTCGATAGCAAGCGGGACTATTGTAGCGGCTATGCCACGGCCATGGCCGTCCTGGCGCGCAGCGTGGGCATTCCGGCCCGGCTGGTCGTGGGGTATGCCCAGGG
>DATKWP010000639.1:0-3153 GCA_035529535.1 Anaerolineae bacterium
GAGTGGGTGATCACGGCGAAATTGGAATAGATCGCGTCCAGGTCGGGCGGAACCTCGATGTTGACTTGCACTTGACGAGGATGTGGAGTACTCATGGAGGGTACCTCCGTTTCGGATGCGGGATAAAGCAAGGTAGACCGCCGCTACGGGAGCGGCGGTCCAGTCATAAGCCTGGCCTTCGGCGTGCCGAGGCCAAGAGTTCCGGCGCACAGCGTAGTGACGTCGAGTGCTGCCCTAGAAGGGAATCTCCTCCTCTGTCTCAGCAGGGGGCTCTTCGGGTGCCTCACCGGGCACCTCTGCTGGCGGCGCTTCGCCACGTCCGCCTAGGAACTTCACATCTAGTGCTGTCACCTCGAATGACGAGCCAACTGTGCCGTCATTGCGGGTAAACGTGCGTGGATTGCCTCTGTCGTCGGCCAATAGCCGTCCCTCGACCAGTACCATTCGCCCTTTCTTGAGATACTGGTTACAGTTTTCGGCCAGACGCCGCCAGGCAGTGACACGGAACCAGATCGTCTCATCTACCTGGGTGCCGTCGGGCCGGGTCCATCGTCGGCCAGATGCTACTGAGAAGTTGGTGACCGGCGTACCATCGGGGGTGTACCTCATTTCGGGATCGCGCCCCAGATATCCGATGATGATGATCTTTTGGTACATGATTTCCTCCTTCGCGGTTGGCTGTGATTGAACGTACGACTATCTTACCCCGAAAACGGGGCAAAGTCAAATGCCAGGCCCCTGCCACCTGGACAGGGGCCTGGGTGTGTGTGCCTGCGGGACTAGACCCACCCCCTCAAGCGGCAGGCCTCGGCCACGCGGCTGACGGCCACGACGTAGGCGCCCATGCGGTTGCCTATCCCGTGCTTCTGAGCGGTGTCGTGCACGGCGTGGAAAGCGGCGGTCATCTTCTTGTCCAGCCGCTCCTGGACGGTCTGCTCGTCCCAGTAGTAGCCGTAGGCGTTCTGGACCTGCTCGAAGTAGGAGACGGTCACGCCGCCGGCGTTGCACAAAAAGTCCGGAATCACGTAAATGCCCCGCTCGTGGAGGGACTTGTCTGCCACGGGGGTGGTGGGGCCGTTGGCAGCCTCGGCGATGAGCCGCACCTTGGGCTGGACCCGCTTGACGGTCTCACCGGTGATGACCCCCTCGATGGCGGCCGGGATCAAGACGTCCGCTTCCCATTCCAGCCACGCATCGCCGTCCTTGACCTCGTAGCCGGCCTTGATCGCCGCGGCCTTGTCAATCGTCCCGTAGGAGTCGGCGATGGTGCGGAGGAAGTGAGGGTCTATTCCCCCCTTCCTGGTGTACGTGTAGGAAACCCGGTCTTTACTGTCCCAACAGGAGATGCAGGCGACCTTGCCGCCCAACATACTTACGTAGTTGGCGGCAGCGGACTGTCCCACGTTGCCAAAGCCCTGGATCGAGGCCACCGTCGCTTGGGCGTCAATGCCCAGGCGCTTGAACGCCTCACGGATGGTGACGACGACGCCGACCCCCGTGGCGGGGCCTCGACCGAGCGACCCGCCCAGGGCCAGGGGTTTCCCGGTGATCACGCCAGGAGCATGGTGCCCGACGATGGTTTCGTACTCGTCCAGCATCCAGGACATGATCTGGGGGTTGGTGGCGACGTCCGGGGCGGGGACGTCTATGTCTGCGCCCAGGATGCGGCCGATCTGGCGGACGTAGGTGCGGCTCAGCCGTTCCTTTTCCCACTCCGACAGTTCGTTCGGATTGCAGACGATGCCTCCCTTGCCACCGCCCAGTGGCAGGTCTGCCACGGCGGTCTTCCAGGTCATCCACGCGGCCAGGGCACGAACGGTGTCCAGCGTTTCGCTGGGATGGTAGCGGATGCCGCCCTTCGTCGGCCCGCGGGCGCTGTTGTACTGGACGCGAAAGGCGTGAAAGATCTTGACGCTGCCGTCGTCCATGCGCACCGGGAGCGTGACGTGCAGTTCGTGCATGGGCCAGCGCAACAGCTCGTGAGTCGCCGGGTCCAGGCCCATGATCTCGGCGGCCTGGTCCAACTGTCTCTGTGCGATGGCAAAGGGATTCAGTTCTTCCGACATATCTGTGCCTCCATTATCGTGATGTGAGTGATTGCGCGGCTGGGTGCCAGCCCGGCTGCCAGTGGTCTACGCTCTATCCTGTCACCTCCTTGTTTGTTCCAGGTGGGCTTGCAGTAGCCTTTGTACCGTCTGAGGATTTGCCTGGCCCCGGGTGGCCTTCATCACCTGTCCCATCAGCCAGCCCAGGAGTTGCTCCTTGCCCTCCAGGTACTGGTTCACCTGGGTGGGATGCTGCTCCACTATTTGCGCGACGATGGTCTCTAGCGCGGCCGCGTCGGAAATCTGGGCCAGGCCGCGCTCCTCCACGATCCGGCGGGCGCTCCGGCCACTGGCGGCCATGTCCGCCAGCACCTCTTTGCCCGTGTTGAGGTTGATGGTGCCCTCTTCGACCAGCCCGATCAGTTCCGCCAGCGCCTGGGGCGAGACCGGCACAGCCTCGATCTCCCGGCCGGTCTCTTTCATCAAGCGGAACAGTTCACCGGTGACCCAGTTGGCGATGGTCTTGGGATCAGCCCGCTCGGCTGCCGCGGCGACAGCGGCTTCGTAATAGTCGGCGACGGGTTTGCCGGCCACGAGGACTCCCGCGTCATAGTCGCTCAGCCCGTAGCCGGCGACGAAGCGGCTGCGCCTGGCCTCCGGCAGTTCCGGCAAGTTGGTTCGCAATTGCTCCACCCACTCCCGGCTGATCTCCAGGAGTGGGAGATCAGGCTCGGGGAAATAGCGGTAATCCTCGGCGTATTCCTTGCCCCGCTGGGGAACGGTGACGCCCCGGGCCTCGTCCCAGCCCATCGTCTGCTGAGTGACCGTGCCGCCGCCTTCAAGCGTCCTGATCTGTTCCTCAATCTCGTAGGCCACCGAGCGAGCCAGCGCGCGGAAGGAGTTGAGGTTCTTGATCTCGTGGCGCGGGTTCAGCAGGTCGGAGCCGGCGGGGCGCACGCTGACGTTGGCCTCGAAGCGCATCACGCCTTTCTCCATGTCCCCTGAACTGACGCCCAGGTAGACCAGGATGGAGTGGAGTTTGGTGGCATAGTCCCGCACTTGTTCGACGGAGCGCAGGTCGGGTTCGCTGACGATCTCCAGGAGCGGC
>DATKWP010000640.1:0-7599 GCA_035529535.1 Anaerolineae bacterium
CAGCATGATCTGCTTCTTCTCCAGTTCGACGCCGATGGCCTGCCCGTCCCCGTAATCCGAGAGGATGAAGCCGCCCTCAGGGGTTGCCCAGTGTTCGAGCAGCAGTGCAGCCTCCTCCCGAATCTCCTCGGCCCCCTTGAACGGCAACGTGTGCTGGATGTCGCACAGCGATTCGAAACACAGGCGCCCACGAAACTGCTGGCCGATCTCCTCGATCCCTAACGCGCGGGGTTGTTGCAGATTGACGACGTCCAGGCCGATCTCAATCAGGCTTTCCAGGATAGCGTTGACCTTGCCGCACGAGTGCATCCACACGTGCCATCCCGCCGCGTGGACTGCGTTGAAGATGCGCTCGTAGCGGGGCTTGAAGAACTCGTCCCACAGCCTTGGGCTGATGAACGTGGCCTCCTGCGTACCCCAGTCGTCGGTGAACCCGAACCCGTGGATGCGACCGGGAAAGCGGCGGGCGATGTTCTCGATGAGACCTAAGTCGAACTCGACGATGCGGTCGGCCAGCATCTCGATGCGCTCCCGTTCCAGGTACAGGTCGGCCAACGTGTTCTCGAAGCCGTGCAGCGCGTGCATACGCTCGAACAGGAGCATAAAGATGCCGGTGGTCACATACTTGCCGTCGGAGCCGGCAAAGCGCGCGTCCATCCCCTCGTAGAAGGCCGGATCGTCGGGGTCGAGCCAGCGGAAATGGTCCAATGCACGCCAGTCGGCCAGGGGATGGCCCTTCACCTGGCCCATGTTGTCCATTTCGGAGCGCACCCACAGGCAGCTCCATTCGTCGGTCGTCTGGCGCTTGGTCTTGTCGCCAACGCCGATCTGGTTCCACGGGACGTTGTGCACGTCGCTCAGCCCGAGCGCCTCGAAGCGCAACGGTAGGCGCTCGGGGTGCTCGAACTCGATCGCGCGGCGCACAACTTCGTAGGAGGACATCGCCATATCTCAATCCAACATTCAAACCCATTCACGATACGGCCACGGCCATGTATTCAGACAAGGCAGAGGACACTGGTACCGGCAGGTTGTCTTCCAGGAGCCCTCGGACGTGCATCTTGATGGCCTCGTGCACATTGCGTTTCGTTTCTTCCACTGTCTTGCCAGTTGCCACACAGCCGGGCAAATCAGGCGCGTATGCCGCGTAGTTTCCATTTGCTCTCTCAATCACTACCAGAAACCGATACACTCTTACTTCCATCCTCAATCATCTTGATAACGTCACGAACCTTCATTGCTGGGCAGCCCCTTCGATCTTGGCAACTAATGAAAGTATAGCCTAACCTTGCACTGGCGTCAATATCAAAGACCTCCAAAGTTCCGGGAAACTTCGGAGGTCTTCTTGGTGTTTACAGTTCTCTGATCAGCCCCGTGTGTTCGTTGAACTGCTCGATCAGCCCGTCAATCTCCCCGACCTGGCGCTGGACGCCGGTCCAGTAGTCGGGGTCGTACCACTGGGCCTGGATCTCTTCGTAGGTCTTGCCCTGCTGCTCGACCCAGGTAAAGTACTTGAGGTTGTGGATGCGCCGGCGGTCCCAGTAACCCAGTTCCTCGACGTAATCCACCGTGCAGCCCAGGAGATAGCGGTGATAGTCGGCCGCTGCGTCCAGTTCGGTGTACTCACCGTGTTCCTCGTGCAGTTCCCGCAGCCGGCTCCCGTACAACTCCATCGAGTCGGTGAAGACGGTCAACACGACGTCGTGCTCGCCCAGTTCGTACCACCGGGCGAACTTGATCGCAGAGAGGGTGTTGGCGATGCTGGAGATGCCCAGGAGGTCCAGTTGGCCCACCAGTTGCTCTGGCACCCCCTGCTTCACCAGGTGAGCGCGGCCGGCCGGCTCGTTGAACAGGCGCACCAGGCTCAAGCAGGCCTCGTCGTCAATCGCCATCACCACGTCGGTGTTTTTGACGTTGTGGATCCACGGCACGTGCTTGTCGCCGATGCCCTCGATGCGGTGCCCCCCGAAGCCGTTGAGGAGCAGCGTGGGGCACTGGAGCGCCTCACTGGCGGCCACCTTGCTGGTGGGGAAGACTTTCTTCATGTAATCTCCGCAGCCGATCGTGCCGGCCGAGCCGGTGGTCAGCACCACGCCCTGATAGGCGTCGCGCGCACCCATCGCCTGCCGCAGCACTTGCTCCATCGCGTGGCCGGTGACCTCATAGTGCCACAGATAGTTGCCGAACTCTTCGAACTGGTTGAATATGAAGATGTCGTCGCCGCGCGTCCGCCGCAATTCCCAGCACTTGTCAAAGATCTCTTTGACGTTGGACTCGACGCCGGGGGTGGCGATGACCTCGCCGGAGACCTTGGCCAGCCACTCGAAGCGCTCGCGGCTCATCCCTTCGGGCAGGATGGCGATGGACTCGCAGGCCAGGAGCGCCGAATCGTACGCGCCGCCGCGGCAATAGTTGCCGGTGGAGGGCCAGACCGCCTTCTGCCCGGTCGGGTCGAATTGTCCCGTGATCAGGCGCGGGACCAGGCAGCCGAAGGCTGCGCCGACCTTGTGCGCGCCGGTGGGGAACCACTTGCCAACCAGCGCGATGATGCGCGCCGGCACCCCGGTGAGCAACGGCGGGAGTTCCAGGTAGTTGACGCCACCGAACCCACCGCCTCGAGCCGTAGGCTCGTTCTTCCACGTGATGCGGAACAGGTTGAGCGGATCCACGTCCCACAGGCCGGCGCCCCCGAGTCGGGCCTTAATCCCGTCCGGGATGAGCGTAGGGTCTTTCATCTGTGCGAACGTAGGGATGATGATGGCACGCTCGCGGGCGCGCTGCACCGCCCGCTCGAGTCGTTCTTCGTGGATGGATAGGTCTATCATTGGACAACTCCTTCCCAGGTTATGACGTGAAACGTGAAACGTGGTGCGTGTTACGTGTTGCGTAACGGAACACGGAACACGAAACACGGAATCCGCTCATCCTCCCGACGACGCCAGCACCGTCATCGCGCGAAATACTTTGTACACGGCCGGCACGTCCTCTCCGGTCCACTCGACCGTGCGGCCGTCCACCCGCCGGCTGCCGGGCACCAGTTCCGCCAGGTCGGCGTGCTGCGCGCGCTGGAAAGCGACGCGCAGCGTAACCGGTGCCGGCACGACGAAGGGCGGAATGCTCAACTTCAGGGCACGCTCAGCGGCCTGGCGAATGCGCTTCTGCGCGACCTGCGGATGCAGGCATTGAGCCGCAGTGCGGGCCACGCCATCCTTGACCGCCACCGTCTCGATCTCACCCAGGAGCGTCCGCGCCTCTTCCGTCACCGCCCGATCTCCGGTGACCAGCACGACCGGCACGCCGTATGCCCCCGCCAATGCCGCGTTGAGCCCCGTCTCCCCCACCGCCCGGCCGTCGAGGCGCAGTTCGGCCACGCGCCCACTCCAGGTATGCTCCAGCACGGCCGCTCCCGTGCCAGACGCGGCGTGGTAGCCGACGAAGAAGACGGCATCCACACCCGGGCCGATGCCTTGCATCATGCTGAAGGGCTTGGGGCTGCCGGAGATCAACTCCGCAGCCGGGTTCAGTTCCTCGATCAGCAGGTTCGTCATGCTGCCGTGGCTATCGTTGACGACGACCGGGGCCGCCCCGCCCGCCAGCGCGCCCGCGATGGCGGCGTTCGCTTCGGCGGTCATCAGTTTGCGGAAGCGCTCGTATTCCTTGTGGGTAGACGTGACGTGATCGCCGGACACCACGCCGGCGATGCCCTCCATGTCTACGGAGATCAACACGTGCATCGGGGTTCCTCCGTTTCTAACTCAACCTTGCGAAGGTTGTTAACCTTCGCAAGATTTCCTAATCACAGGCAGATTCGCTCACCGTCTTCTGGGACGATCACTTGCAGGTCGGTGCCCGCGCGTGCTTCTTCGGCCAGCACATCCGGGTGCTCGCCGGTCTCGGGGCCCAGGTGCACCAGGACCAGGCGCGCACAGCCCGCCAGGCGTGCGATCTCACCCGCCTGTTGGGCTGTGCTGTGAAAATACTTGCCGGCGTCGTCTTCGGGTTGGAGCACGGCACTGTAAGAGGCCTCGTGGATTAGCAGGTCACAGCCGTAGGCCAGTCCTACGGTGGCCACGTTGGGGACCGTGTCAGTGGCGAAAGCGATGGACAGGCCACCCGCCAGGTCCCAGCGGGCGGCCAGCGTGGGCACAGCAGGTGGGTGAGGGACCGGCACGGTGCGCAGGACGATGCCATCTGCCAGGACCGTTACTTGCGGGTCCTGTTCCGATAGCGGGTGCCAGTGGAGATTGATACGGTCAATGTCGAGGTCAGGATATGCCAGGGTCCACAGCCCCTGTAGCGTGTGGATGGTGCTGGGGCCAGCATAGACGTGCAGCGGGGCCTGGGTCTCAATGCGATTGAGCGCCAGCATCGGGAAGCCCAACGCGTGATCGCCGTGGGAATGCGAGACGAACAGGTTTTCGACCTCAGCCGGTTCCGGGTTGAGGCGGGCCAGTTGTTGCATGACGGTCGGTCCCGCTTCGACCAGCATCCGGAAGTGGTCCACCTTAATCAGCAGCGCTACGTTGCTGCGCCTTCCAGCAGAGAAGGCCCCGCCCGTTCCCAGGAACGCCACGTTGACCATTTTGCCAGTCTACCACCCTCCAGTACTCAGAGCATGCCTGACAGCGGCTAACGTCGGCTCCACTACCAGCGGCTGCGCCTGGACCGCCTTCATGGCGCTGGCGACGTCCTTGAGCCCGGAGCCGGTCGCCAGGACGACGATCTGGTCGCTAGGGGCAACCAGGCCTTTTTCCACGGCCCGGACCAGGCCAGCGTAGGCGGCAGCCGCGGCAGGCTCGGCGAACACACCGCACCCTCTGGCCAGCGCCGGAATGGCGGCCAGGATCTCCTCGTCGTCCACGCGGATGAAGGCCCCGCCCGTGTCGCGCACCGCTCGCAGCGCCTTGATCCGGTCGCGCGGGAGCCCCGCGACGATGCTATCGGCGATGGAATGGGCTTCCACCGGCTTCATCTCCCACCACTCTAGCCCCTGCTCCCAGGCCTCCACCAGCGGCGAGGAACCTGAGGCCTGCACGCCGATCAGCCGGGGCATCCGCTCGATCCAGCCCAACGCTGCCAGGTCCTTGAGCCCTTTGTGGACGCCGCCGATGATGCAGCCGTCGCCGACGGGGATCAGGATCACGTCGGGAGCGCGTGGGCGAGCAGTCACGGAACCCCCCACTACGTGGGGGGCTTGTGGGGACCCTCCCGCTGCGTGGGGGGCTTGCTGGCCCAGTTGTTCGCAGATTTCGTAGGCGGCAGTCTTTTTGCCCTCGGACATGTACGGATTGTAGGCGGTGTTGCGGTTGTACCAGCCAAAGGCGCGCGCGGCCTCCAGGCACAGGTCGAACGCCTGGTCGTAGGTGCCGTCTACCAGCAGGACGGTGGAGCCGTAGGCCAGCAGTTGTGCCACTTTGGCCTGGGGGGCGGTGCGCGGGACGAAGATGACGTTGCGCTGGGAGACGGCCGCACACAGGCCGGAGAGCGCAGCGGCGGCGTTTCCGGTGCTGGCGGTCGTGACGATCTCGGCCCCTCGTTCGCGGGTCTTGACCACGGCGATGGCCGAGGCGCGGTCTTTGAAGGAGGCCGTGGGTTGGCGGCCATCGTCCTTGATCCACAGGTGGTTCAGGCCCAATGTGCCCGCCAGGCGCGGAGCGGGGTAGAGCGGTGTCCAGCCGACGCTACCCAGCAGCGTGCCCTCTGCCAGCCGCCGCGCCACCTGCGGGTCTACCGGCAGGAGCGGCAGGTAGCGCCAGATCGAGCGCTCGCCGCTGGCCGCCAGTTGGTCCGGCGTGAAGTGACGGCCGATATAGGCATAGTCGTAGACGACGTCCAGGATGCCGTCATCGCCATGGTGTGGGCAGACGTATTCCACTTCGTCCATCCCATATTCCGCGCCACAGATGGTGCATTTGAGGCCCAGGATGTGCTGCACAAGTCACCCCCCGTAGAGCCAGTGATCGGTGATCAGGGATTAGTGATCAGGGATCAGGGCACGATCCGCGTCCCGGTCTCCCCCCGCAGTGCCCGGGCGATGTTCTCCGGGTTGGTGACGAGGGCCTCCTTGCCACCGGCTTCCAGGAACCATAAGATGGCCTCGATCTTGGGCAGCATGCTCCCCTTGGCAAAGTGACCCTCCGCCATGTACTGTCTCGCCTCCGCCACGGTCATCCTGTCAATCGTCCTCTGGTCAGGCTTATTGAGGTTCAGGTAGACCTTTTCCACGGCGGTGGAGATGAGGAACAGGTCGGCCCCGATCGAGCGGGCCAGCAACGAGGAGGCGTAATCCTTATCAATGACGGCCGCCACGCCCTGGACGTCGCCATTCTCCGTGCGGATGACCGGGATGCCGCCGCCGCCGACGGTGATGGTGATGATGCCGGCGTCCAGCAGCTCTCGCACCGCCTGCAGCTCGATGATCTCCTGGGGGAGCGGGGAGGCGACGACCCGCCGCCAGCCCCGGCCGGCGTCCTCGACCACCGTCCAACCCTCTTTCTCAGCCCGCTCCCTGGCGTCGGCTTCCTCCATGAAGCCGCCGATGGGCTTGCTTGGTTTCTGGAAGGAGGGATCGTTACGGTCCACCACCACCTGGGTGACGACGGTCGCGGCCTGTTTGCGTATCCCACGGCGCTTGAACTCGTTGATCAGGTTCTGCTGGAGGGCGTAGCCGATGGCGCCCTGCGAGTCGGCGCCGCAGACGTCCAGAGGCACCTCGTGCATGCCCGCCACCTTGGCCGCGATCTCGGAGCGGCGCAGGATAAAGCCCACCTGCGGGCCGTTGCCGTGGCCGATCGCCACGTCCCAGCCCTGCTCGATCATGTCGGCAATGTGGTAGCAGGTCTCCTTGGCCGCCAGGTACTGGTCTTCCACCGTCTGGTGTTGCTTGTCCTTGATCAATGAGTTGCCGCCGATGGCAATTACGGCTAGTCTTCTTGCCATGAATTTCCTCCTTACGGTGTGATCAGTGATCACCACATCGTGAGCGCCATCACACCCTTCTGCGCGTGTAGCCGGTTCTCGGCCTGGTCATACACGACGGAGTGGGGACCGTCCATCACCGCACTGGTCACCTCGATGTCCCGGTCCGCCGGCAGCGGGTGCATGTAGACCGCGTCTTCCTTGGCGAGGGCCATGCGCCGTTCGTCGGCGATCCAACTCTGGTAACTATCCTGCAACCGCTTACCCTCTTCGGGATCCGCGGTCGTCACCAGAGGGCCCCACGACTTGGCGTAGACGACGTCGGCGCCTTTGAACGCCTCGTCCATGTCGTGCACGATCTCGAAGCCGGTGCGGAACTTGCGCGCCTGTGCCCTGGCCTCTTCGACGATGTCGTCCCGCAACTGGAACCCCGGCGGGTAGGCCAGGACCACGTCCATCCCAAAGCGCGGCATCTGCAGGATGAGTGATTGGGGCACGGAGATGGGCTTGAGGTAGGAGGCGGCGTAGGCCCACGAGACCGCGATCCTCTTTTTGCGCAGGTCGCGGCCCTTCTTCTCGATGATCGTCATCAGGTCCGCCAGGCACTGGAAGGGGTGGTAGAGGTCGCACTGCATGTTCAATACCGGCACGCGGGAGGCCTGGGCCACCTGGTTGATGTAC
>DATKWP010000641.1:0-5178 GCA_035529535.1 Anaerolineae bacterium
GGCCACGCAGAACCCGGCCGACCTGGACTACAAGGGGTTGACCAACGCGGGGACGTGGGCGGTCGGCGCGCTGCGGGCGGAGCGCGATAAAGAGCGCGTACTCGAAGGGTTGGAGGGTGCGATTGCCGAGGCGGGGACTGCCCTGGACCGGCGCACGCTCGATCGGGCACTGGGCGCGCTCAAGCCCCGCGTGTTCCTGCTCCACGACGTTCACCAGGGTCGCCCTCTCTTCTTCCACACGCGCTGGGCGATGTCCTACCTGCGCGGGCCGCTGACGCGCGAGCAGGTGCGGGAGGTGGCCAAGGGACAGGGAGACAGGGAGACATGGAGACAAGGGGACAAGGAGACAGGGAGGGGGGAGGAGCAAGGGGACGAAGAGGTGGAGGGGTGGAGGGATAGGGTAGCGGAGGAACAGGGAGGCAGGGGGGCGGAGGAGCGGAGGGGCAGGGGAGCAGAGGAGGAAGCCGGAGGGCTCGCCGAACTGGGCGCTACCCCGCCAGCGCTGCCGCCTGACCTGCCGCAGGTTTTTGTCCCGCCGACGATCACCTTCGAGTGGGCGCTCAGGGGACACGAGGAACAAGTCGGGCAACCGCTGCTGGTGCGGGAGCGACGGCTGGTCTACACCCCCTATCTGCTGGCGTTGGGTACGGTGCGGGTGGTGGACCGGGCGCGGGGCGTCAGCCACCAGGAAGCCGTGGCGCGGCTGGTGCGGCCTGAGGTGGGGCCGCTGGGGCTGAATTGGGACGAGGGGGAGGTGACCGTGAGCAAGGCCGACCTTTCGCCGAAACCCCTGGGGACGGGAGTCTACGCCCCGGTCAGCCCCGCCCTGGCTCGCCTGCGCGACCTGAAGCGCTGGGAGAGCGACTTTGCCGATTACGTCTATCGTCGTGCCAACGTCACCATCTGGTACAACCCGGCGCTCAAACTGTACGGCAGGGCGGGGGAGAGCCGCCGCGATTTTCGTGTGCGCTGCGAGGAGCAGGCCCGCCGCGGACGGGATGCCGAACTGAAGGAGGCCCGCACCCGCATGGGCAAAGAGATGGCCCGTGTGCAGGCGGCCCTGCGCCGAGAGCAGCGAGAACTGGCCGGAGACCAGGAGGAACTGGAGGCCCGCAAGCGGGAAGAACTCTTGACGCTGGGTGAGTCGGCGCTCAATCTACTCACCGGGCGACGGCCCTGGTACATGGTCTCCCACGCCAGCCACAAGCGCACGTTGACCAGAAAAGCCAAGGCCGACGTGGAGGAGTCGGTGGCGGCGATTGAGGACCTGGAAGGTCAACTGGATGCGCTGGCGGAGGAATGGAAGGAACGGGCCGCCGAGATCCACGATCGCTGGGCCGGCACCCTGGCACAGATCGAGCAGGTGGGGATCACGCCGCGCCGCGCCGACGTGACGGTCGAGTTTTGTGGCCTGGCCTGGGTGCCGTCCTGGCAGGTGATGCTGGAGGATGGGCAGCGGCTAGATCTGCCGGCCCGCGGAAGCGACTAAAGTCGCCACTACGAACCCGTCGGATTGTGCTCGGCTCGTAGTGACGACTTCAGTCGTTGTCGAGTGCTATACCTGGCCCGGCACGTCCGGCTCAGGCAGTTCCCTGGCTTCGGTCGCCAGCCCTTCCAGCGCGCACAGTTCCCGGTAGGTGAGCGTCCACAGGCTCGACTTGAACACCTCGAGCAACCCCCCCAGGAACAGCATCGGTGCCGCCATCACGACGGTAAAGATCGCCAATCCCACCACGGCTGCCAGGATCCACGGCGTCGCTCCCTCGAGTGCCAGCCGGGCCAGCCCCCCCGCCAGGAGTGCGGGCAATCCTCCCACCACCCCCGCCAGGAGCACCAGCAGGATGACGACCGGGATCATCGCGATGACCCAGCCAATGCTCAGCCCGACCATGATGAGCCACATGATCGCCACGTCCTTCAAGTGCTGCCGCACGACGGTGAACCCCCGGCGGATCGCTTCGATCACTCCCAACTCCTCCAGCGCACATGCCCGCCGGAAAAAGTGCATCAACAGTGAGACCACTGTGCCGACGACGATGGCCAGGAGCAGGGCCAGGAAGAACAGGCCGACCGTGGCGACTGTGCCGATCACCCCGGCGGCCGTGTTCTCGGTAGCCCACAGCAGCAGCGGAGCCGCCACCAGCAGGAACAGCAGGATGAACACGACCACCATCGGCAGGATGATCAGCAGGTCAATCAGGAACAGGCGCAGGGCAGTACGCGACCAGCCCATGCGAAATCCCTGGCGTACGCTCTCTTTCTCGCCGGTCTCTTCGTGCCTGTCTACCATCCGGATCAGTGCGGTCTCAGCCACGTAGCGCGCGATCGTCGCCGCGATAGCCAGGATGATGACCAGGCACGCCAGCCCGACCCCGATGCCGATTAGCACGCCCACCGTCGGTGACGGGATTTCCGGCATGGGAAACAGGCCACCGCGCCGTGCCCAGTCCTCACCGCTGAAGGTGTATTGAGGTCCGCCGCCGCTGCCACCACCACTGCGCGCAGTGGTCAGCGCGACGATGACGCCAAAGACCCACAGCACCCGGTAACGCCAGGTGATCTCCCAGGCTCGTTTCAAAACCTTCATGTGATCCATTTCTGTTTTCTCCTTTCTTTACTGAGAACCTTGCGAAGGTTACGACACCTTCGCAAGGTTCAGTGCCACTCGGACCTGACGATGCTGGCGACGGGCCCACCAACTGGCCAGCCAGGCCCAGTATGCGAGTCCGATCACGACCAGAAAACCCACGTTCCACGTGGCAGCCCAGCCCAGAGGCCCGCCCTGGGCCAGCAGTTGCCAGACGATCCGCAACCCGTCGTTCAAACTAATCTCTGTGAGGCTGAACACGTCGGCCAGCCCCAACGCCAGCGGCGTCGCCGGCAGCCACCTGGCCGCCAGACTGCCCCCCAGGCCCAGTTCCAGCGCGAGCAGTACGGCCCCGGTCACGGCGAACACGGCCTGGACGAAGGCCCACGCCCCCAATAGTCCCAGCGGTGCCAGTCGCCACCCGATCCCCGCCGCTCTCTGCCACGCAGGTCGCTCTGGCCGGCGCGGTAGCCGTAGCCCGACCTGGGCCACGAAGCGCTCGGGCGGTGTGAGGCCTTGGGCGGCAGGGCTTGCCTGCAAGAGCCTTCCCAGTGCCTGCAGTTGCTCCAGTTCGGCGCGGCAGGCCGCGCAATGTGCCAGGTGCGCCTTCACCTGCTGCAATCGCCGTCCGTGCAACTCGCCGTCGTGGTACGCTCCTAACCAACTGTTCACGTGTCCGTTCATAGCACCTCCACGTAAGGAGCCAGCGTTTCGCGCAGCCGGCTGCGGGCATAGTTCAGCCGCGACATTACTGTGCCCACGGGGATGTCCAGCGTATCGGCGATCTCCCGGTAGGAGAGCTCCTCGTATTCCCGCAGGACCAGCACGGCGCGGCTGGCCGGTGGCAGCGCCAGCACCGCCTGCCGCACCCGCTCGCCCCGTTCTTCTCCCTCAACTGCTGCCTCCGGCCCGTCGTCTGGGGAAGTCAGCGCTACCTCCTCTACGTCTACCGTCTCCCGCTGGCGACGGAGCACGTCCAGCGCGCTGTGGGTGGCGATGCGCACCACCCAGTGACGGAAAGGTGCACGCGGCCGGTAACTGGGAAGATGCTGCCAGGCCCGGATAAAGGCCTCCTGGGCCGCATCCTCTGCCAGGTGCGTGTCTCCGCACAATCGGTACACCACGTTGACGACCCCCTCCCGGTGACGGCGGACCAACTCACCAAAGGCGCGCTTGTCTCCCTGCTGAGCCTGGGCAATCAGGTCGAGTTCATCCTCTGCTGGCGGTGTTGGCCGGCTGTTCACTCCGTCGCTTTCCTTTCTACTCTCTAAACGTCTCGGACTGCGCTTTTATTCGGAAGGCGAATGAAGAATGACGAATGGCGGAGGGTTCGACGTTGCATTTCGGATTAGGTGTAGTATACTGGATATATCGAAAGACACGAACGACAGCCAGCAAAGGAGTCCCATGTCCAAGAAACACAAACGATCCTCTCGGAAGCACAAGAGTTTTCGGCCACCAGCCAGGGCCAGGCAGAGGCAGGCGCAGTACAGGTCCGGACGGAATCCATCCTTCACCAGTCTTCTCCGCTCCTGGTGGTGGGTGGGCGCGCTTGTCCTGGCCCTGGTGATCGGTGTCGTCCTGTGGTTCACCGTGGGACCGGGCAAGCCAGCGGGCAAGTCCTCCTCGGCGCCTGCCGACCCTGCCGACCGCGAAGGGATGTACAGCGAGCCTCCAGCCATGCAGATTGACCCCAGTAAGACGTACGTCGCCACCATCTCGACGGCCAAAGGGGACATCGTCGCCCAACTCGATGCCTCGGCAGCGCCGCAGACCGTCAACAACTTTGTGTTCCTGGCCCGTCAGGGCTTTTACGATGGCCTGACCTTCCACCGTGTCGAGCCTGACTTTGTCATTCAGGGAGGCGACCCGATGGGCACCGGTGGAGGTGGGCCTGGCTATACCGTACCGGCGGAGATCGGGTTACCTCACGTCGAAGGGGCCATCGCCATGGCCCGGCAAGGGGACGAGGCGAACCCGACGCGCGCCTCCAGTGGCAGCCAGTTCTACATCACGCTGGCCCCGACGTCCTTTCTGGATGGGGCCTACACGGTCTTCGGCCAGGTGACCGCAGGCATGGACGTCGTCAAGTCTATCGCTGTCGGGGACGTGATCCAAACGATCGCCATCACGGAAGGACCGTAACCGGCATGATTCCCCTGAAGGATACCATCTACCGGCAGACCTCTCAGCGCCGCCCGTCGGTGCAATACATCCCGATGCCGTATCGGGCGGGTGGGGAAAGAGGCAGAGAGAATCCTTGACCGTTTGTGCCGGTTCAGGTTTAGTGGCGCCTGGTGTCGAGATACCGTTGCCTGTTTAGTGTCCTGCTAGGGAGCGCCCTGGCCTTGCTGGCCGGCTCGGTGTTGGCGTTCGAGTTGTACCATGCCAACCGCATCTATCCGGGCGTACGCGTTTGGGGCGTGGATGTCGGTGGGATGCGCCCCGCCGAGGCCGGCGAGGCGTTGGAGCGTGGCCTGGGGCTCAATGCGCCGCTGGTCACCCTGCGCGGGCCGGATGGCTCGTGGGGCGTCCACCCTGCCGATCTGGGCCTGCGCCTCGATCCGCAGGCCACCTTGGGGCCACCCTAT
>DATKWP010000642.1:0-3854 GCA_035529535.1 Anaerolineae bacterium
ACGAGATGCGCAGGTACTGGTCCTGCTGCAGTTGATTGTGGAACGTGACGAAGGGGCGCGCCGCTGCCCCTCCATAGATCGGCTGCAGGATGGGCGTCTCGACCTCCAGGAAGTCGTGCTCGTCGAAGAAGCGGCGCAGCGCGTTCACCGTGCGGGCGCGCACGCGAAAAATCTCGCGCACCTCGGCGTTGGACGCCAGGTCCGCGTACCGCTGGCGATACCGTTCCTCCACGTCGGAGAACTCGGTGTAGCGCACGCGCCGGCCGTCCTCCTCCTTCTCCTTGATCACCGGCAGCGGGCTGATCGCCTTGGCCAGCATGTGGACCTCTTTCACCAGCACGCTCCGCTCGCCGGTGCGGGTACGCATCAACGCGCCCTCTGCGCCGACGAAATCCCCCAGGTCAAAATCCTGCTTGAACGTCTCGTAGGCTGCCTCCCCCACGTCCTGGATGCGCAGGAACAGTTGGATGGAGCCGCTGCCGTCCTCGATATGCGCGAAGGTGGCCTTGCCCATGACCCGCATGCTGCGCAGTCTCCCGGTGACTGCCACCTGGGGCCCTTCCTCTCCGGCCCCCTCGGCTGCTTCGAGTGCCGCGCTTGCTTCGGCGATCGTGTGGGTGCGCTTGACCAGCCGTGGGTACGGCTCGATGCCCCGCGCGCGCAGCCGCTCCAGTTTCTCCACCCGCAACCGCTCTAATTCCGTCAGTTCCATTCCGTATAATCTCCCGTGGCTTACCCTCACTTATACCACGAATTAGAAAATGCCCACGCTCCCCCATCTGCCAGGGCTCTGCGTGGGCACATCCACCTGTCCGCGCTCGCCTTACTGGATGCCCACGATTTCGAACACCAGCATGCCGACAGGGGCGTGGACCTCGGCCTTTTCTCCCACCTTGCGTCCCAACAGCGCTCGTCCCAGTGGGGACTCGTTGGAGATGTGGCCCTGGATCGGATCTGCCTCCGCCGAGCCGACGATGTGGTAGGTCTCCGGCGGCCCGTCCCCTTCCATGACCGTGACGTGGCTACCGAGCCCGACAGCCTCGCGGGGTCCCGTCTCCTCCTCGATGATGGTCACGTCACTCAGCATGTTCTCCAGCGTCAGGATGCGCCCTTCCACAAAGGCCTGCTCGTTGCGTGCATCCTCCAGTTCCGCGTTGTCCAAAAGCTCCCCTTCGGTCAACGCTTCGTGGAGGCGTCGGGCCACCTCCTGGCGCCGGACTGTGTGCAGGAAGTTCAACTCCTGCTCAAGTTTCTGATATCCGTCACGGGTGAGAAATGTTTGCTGTTTATCCATCTGCCTGTCCCTGATATGAGCAAGCGTTCAGTGGCCTACGGGCAGTCTCTGGCGGGAACCTGCGCCCCCATCGTTGTGATGGGCGCGATCCCCAGCCAGCGCCTGGCACGGGCAACCGAACGCTTGAGTGCTAGAACAGTTGAGAAATGCACTGGTCTGGCGGGAACGTTCTTATCTTCCAAGCAAACCTGTGATGGCACAAAAAGAAACGCCCCACAGCGTGAGGGGCAAAGGTGGGCTACACACCCATATTATACGCAAAACGCCAAATTTGACAAGTCAACCCTTCCGCAGGGTACAGGTCAAAAGCTTGGGGGAGGCCAATATCGGAGTCCCGAACTTGTTCGGGTTTCTGGCAAAAGACCCCAACAAGTTGGGGACTCCGCTCCTCGGTATAAGACCGTGCCCGGTTCCCCAAATTTCTGAACTATACCCCTCCCGCAGGTTGCGGATGAGTACATCCGTGGCTAGTGTGCGCCAACCAGCACGTCGAGCAGATACGGTCCTTCACTGGCGAAACCCTCGCGCATGGCCGGCCCGACCTCTGCCGGTTCCTCGACTCGCCGGGCTGGCACTCCAAAGCCCCGTGCCAGTTGGACGTAATCAATGTGCGGGTTGGTCAGGTCCAGGTGGGGGCACCCTCGCCCCCCCTCTACTCCGAAAAACTTGCGGTAGCGCTCCAGGTTGTTTTTCACGATCTGGTACGCCCGATTGTCGAGGATGGCGAACACCACCGGCAGGTGGTAACGGGCAGCCGTCCACAGGGCCTGGATGGTATACAGTGCCGAGCCATCCCCGGAAATGGCGAGCAGCGGGCGGTCCGGATGGGCCAGCCGGTAGCCCAGCGCGCCGGGCAGGCCCTGGCCGATGCCACCCCCGCGTGAGCCGTAGTAATCGCCGGCACGCTCGAAGGCGATGGTGCGCAGAAGATCGGCGCGGCCCGTGTTCACCTCTCCCACCACCACGACGTCCGGCGGTAGCGCATTCTTCAACTCAGCCGCGAAGCGCGCCGTCGTCATCGGGCGAGCGTCCCACGCTGCGCGCACCCGCGCCTGGTACCGGCGCTGCTCCTCGGCCTTCAGGCGTGCCTGTTCGCCGCGACGGGCCGCGCTGGCGGCCAGGAATGGTGCCGCGGCCCTGGAACCAAGCGCAGCGTGCAGGTCCCGCAGCGCTGCCTTGGGATCGGCTGCCACCCCCACCGTGACCGGGAAGTTGCGCGCCAGCGCCTGGGGAGCGGCCTCGATCTGGACCACGGCAGCCTCTGCGGGCCAGGGGAGTCCAGGGGTATAAAAGACCTCCCGGAAAAAGTGCCCACCCACCAGCAGCACGGCGTCAGGTTGGCCCAAGGATTGCCGGATCTGGGCGGTATTGTCCGCCAACTCCCCCCGAAAGTGGGCGTGCGTCATCGGGAAATTGACGGCCGAGGTCAGCAAGGTGTTCCACACCGGTGCTCCCAGCAGTTCGGCCACCGCCACCAACTCCCCCTGCGCGTGGGAGCGGAACACGCCGTCTCCGCACACGATCACGGGATTGCGCGCCTCCAGCAAAAGATTGGCCGCTTCCTCGATGGCCGCCGGGTCGGGCTGGATGTGCGTGAACCGGTGGGTTGGCGGGAGCACACGCGCGTCGCTCTCCTCCTCCATCACGTTCATTGGCAGCGCGACGAACACCGGGCCGCCGGGGGGCTCTTGCGCCACCTTGAACGCGCGATGCATTAGCAGGGGCAACTCCTCGGCCCGTTCGGCCCGCACGCTCCACCTGGTGAGCGGGGCGGCCATCGCCACCAGGTCGTGGCTCAGCAAAGGCTCTCGCAAGCGTAGGCGTCCGTCGGGCTCCCCCGCCGTCACGATGACGGGCGAGTGCCCTTCCAGGGCGTTGAACAGCATCCCCAGTGCGTTGCCCAGGCCGGGCGCGACGTGGAGGTTCACCACGCCCACCCGGCCCGTCGCCAGGGCGTACGCGTCGGCCATGCCGACGGCCACTCCCTCGTGCAGGACCAGCATGTACTCGATCTGGGGATAGCCGGCCAGGACGTCCATCAGGGGCGATTCCGTCGTGCCGGGGTTGCCAAAGATATAGCGCACCCCCTCGGATGCCAGGCTCTGCATAACCAGGTGTTTGCCTTGAGTCATATTCAGTTCCTCCCGTCAGTGGATGCCCTCGCCCTCCCGCAGGTTAGGTCGGCTTTAGGGCATTGACCATCGCAAACAGCAACCTGCGGGAGGGTTCATTTCTGACTCAGTGTAACACAGATTGGAGATCAAGTCCACGTCGAACGTCAATTTGTTAAGTCCACTGGCCTGTGCTATAATCCTCTTACCCCTGGTTCCCCCTCATCTCGGGAGGTGAGGGGGTCTTGATTATGTTTAGGCGATAGCGGAGGAGATGCAGCATGCTCGACCTGGCATTGATTCGTGAACAGCCCGACAAGGTGCAAGATGCGCTGCGCAGCGTCGGCGCAGACCCGGCCATGGTAGACGGTATCCTGGCGCTGGACGTGCGGCGGCGCGAGATCCTCACCGAGGTCGAGACGCTGCGGGCGGAGCGCAACCGCGTCTCC
>DATKWP010000643.1:0-2164 GCA_035529535.1 Anaerolineae bacterium
CAGCATGCGCGACGCCGAGAGCCTGCTCGACCAACTGGCCTCCTACGACGGAGGTGGCATCACCGTCGCCCAGGTGCGCGCGGCGCTGGGGACGGGGGCCAGCGAGACGGTCTTGCAGGTGGCCGAGGCCCTGGCCGGCGGGGACGTGGCGCGTGGCCTGGGCGCGATCAACGCCGCCGTGGACGAGGGAGCTGATCCCCGGCAGTTTGCCCGCCAGATGGTGGAGCACCTGCGAGCGCTGCTGATGATGCGGCTCGGATCGGGCCCCGTCCTGCTTCACGTCTCGGAGGACATGCGCCCACGCCTGGCGGAGCAGGCAGCGGCCTTTTCACCCCGGGCCTTGGCGCGGGCAGTGCGCCTGTTCAACCAGGCGGCGACCGAGGCCAAGGGGGGATGGCAGCCTCAATTGCCGCTGGAGATGGCCTTCGTCGAGGCTGCGCTACCGCCTGAACCGGCAGGCCCTGCATCCCCTCCACAGCCGGCCCAGAGTGCCCCTCGCACGCCGCCGCCCACTCATCATTCGGCGCCCTCGCCGAAGCCCGCGCCGGTGTCCTCACCGGCCAGGCCCGGGCCTGCACCTGCCCGTTCCGTGTCCCCGGCTCCCTCTCGGCCTGCGGCAGCGGCCCGAGAACCCGAGCCGGTTTACAGCAGTAACCCTGCCAGTAGCCCGCCGCCTGGCGACGGCTCGTTGACGCCCGAGGTGTTGCGGGGTCGTTGGCCAGAGTTCTTGAACGTCCTCCGCCCGCGCAACCTGGCGCTGGAGGCACTGATGCGCTCGTGTGAGCCGGTGGCAGTCGAAGGGGACGTCGTTCTGCTGGGGTTTGTGCACAACTTTCATCGCGGCAAGGTGGAAGAGGAGGCTAACAAACGGCTAGTCGAGGACGTACTCAGCGGCCTGGTCGGACAGAGGTACCGCGTGCGATGCGTGCTGGCGGGCCAGGAGCACGCCGCGGCGCCGGCGCCGCGCCCGCCAGAACCATCCAGTGCTGGCAAGGTCACTGCGCCGGTAGAGATGGACCCGGTGGTGCGTGCGGCGGTGGAGGACCTGGGCGCACAGGTCGTACAGCGGCCTGAAGCGGGGGCTTGAGCAGGCGCGGTTCGTAGACGAGCCTTTTGCGGGAGGTTGCATTGGTCAGGAAGATCAAACAGCGCAGCGGCCCGAAGATGGGCCAGGGTGGGATGCTCCAGCAGGTGCAGAGCCTGCAAGAAGACATGCTCAAGGCGCAGGAGGAGATCGCCGCGATGACTGTCACCGCGACGGCGGGCGGCGGTGCGGTGACCGCCGTCGTCACCGGTGAGCGGCGGGTGCAGTCGCTCATCATCGCGCCGGAAGTCGTGGACCCTGAAGACGTGGAGATGTTGCAGGACCTCGTCGTCGCCGCCGTCAACGAGGGGTTGGAGCAGGTGGATCGGGCCCTGGCGGAGCGCATGTCGGCCTTCACCGGCGGGTTGGGCATCCCGGGCCTGTTGTAGTTGGGGGGGACGATGCAGACGACGCCTGCTCCAGTAACCCGCATGATCGAAGAGCTTGCCGAACTGCCGGGGATCGGCCACAAGACCGCGGCCCGGCTCACGTTTTTTCTGCTGCGGAACCAGACGGGCCTGGCGGAGCGACTGGCCGAGGCACTGCGCGAGCTCAGGGAGCGCACCCGGTTCTGCTCCGTATGCTACAACATCACCGAGGAGGACCCCTGCCCCGTGTGTGCTGATCCGGAACGGGATCGCAGTGTGTTCTGCGTGGTCGAGGAGCCGCTCGACATGCTGGCGATCGAGCAAGCGGGCATGTACAAGGGGGTGTACCACGTGTTGCACGGGGTGCTGGCCCCCTCGGAGGGGATGTTCGTCGAGAACCTGCGTATTAACGAACTGGTGGCCCGCCTACGCAGTGGTGGCGTCAGGGAGGTGATCCTGGCGACCAACCCCACGAGCGAAGGGGACTGGACGTCCTCCTACCTGCTCACCCGGCTGCGCCCGTTGGGCGTGCGCGTCACCCGGCTGGGGCGGGGGTTGCCGGTGGGCGGCGACCTGGAATACGCCGACGCGGTGACGCTCATGCAGGCGTTGGAGGGCCGAGAGGAGATTTAACTTCGAGTTCCCCGAGGCCAAGTATGACCCTCGTGTACCTCGCCGTCGCCTGGCTCGCAGGCATCGCACTGGCCAGGAC
>DATKWP010000644.1:0-3580 GCA_035529535.1 Anaerolineae bacterium
TACGAAGAGTACATCATCGGGACGTACATGGTCTCGTTCCCGGCCGGCGTGCCGATCCCCCGCCTGGCCCCGGCGCTGGCGATCGAGCAATCCACCGGCACCTGGGTGCCGGTGCCGGGGGAGACGCCCGAGGTGCGCTGCCGGCACGTGGCGAAGGTCATCGGCGTCTACGAGGTGCCCGATTTCGAATTCACCGTCCCACCGGAAGTGGAGACGCGCAACTATATCATCCAGATCGCCTATCCGCAGGTCAACATCGGCCCGCAGATCCCCATGCTGCTGACGACGGTGGTGGGCAACATCTCGATGGCCGGCCAACTGAAGGTGCTCGACATGCGCTTCCCCAGAAAGTTCGTGGAGGGCTTCCAGGGGCCCCGGTTCGGTATCCAGGGCATCCGGGAACTGCTGGGGGTGCCCGACCGGCCGCTCCTCAACAACATGATCAAGCCCTGCACCGGCTACACGCCAGAGGTGGGGGTCGAACTCTTTCGCGCCGCCGCGCTGGGGGGCTGCGACATTATCAAGGACGACGAACTGATCGCCAACGCCTCCTTCAACCAGATCCAGAAACGGGTCAAACTCTACATGGAGGCGGAGCGGCAGGTCTACGAGGAGACCGGCGAGCACACCCTGTACACGGTCAACGTCACCGACGAGGTGCCGCAGGTGTTCGAGCACGCCCGCCGGGCGGTGGAACTGGGCTGCAACGCAGTTATGGTCAACTACCTGGCCACCGGCTTCCCGGTGCTACGGGCGCTGGCGGAGGACCCGGCCATCAACGTGCCGATCCTGGGCCACATGGACGTGGCGGGGGCGTTGTACATGTCCCCCTACCACGGCGTCAGTTCGCACCTCGTGCTGGGCAAATTGCCCCGCCTGGCCGGCGCCGACGTCGTCGTCTTCCCCGCCCCCTACGGCAAGGCCCCGGTGATCAAGGACAAGTTCGTCGCCGTGGCCCGCAACCTGTCGTTCCCGCTCTACGACGTCAAGCCGACCTTCCCCATGGCCTCTGGTGGCATCACCCCTTCGATGGTGCCCAAGGTCATGCAGGACCTGGGGAACGACGTCGTCATCGGTTCCGGCGGCGGCATCCACGCCCACCCGCAGGGGCCGGTGGCGGGAGGCAAGGCCTTCCGCCAGGCGATTGACGCCACGATGAAGGGCATCCCGCTGCAGGAGGCGGCCAAAGAGCACCCTGAACTGGCGGCCGCACTGGAGACCTGGGCCGACCCGTTCGGGAAGGGCTTTTCGCTATAGACTGTCCTCTATCCTTGCGAAGGTTCTGAACCTTCGCAAGGATAGATTCCTTATTTTCCCCACCCCGGCCAGGTTTTCCGTTGGCAGGGCCCCTCCCCTGCTGGACTTGTTGCGGTTTCCATGGTTACTTGCCGCGCTGTGCCTGTCCTGAAACCGCATGCACGGACGAAATTGCTTATGGGGTCACGTCCTTTATGATTGCACTGCTCAAACTCGCGTTCGTCCTCGCCGGTATCATTCTGCTCCTGACGCGCAAGTGGAACCTCGGCCTGGTACTCTTGCTGGCCTCCATTACGGTCGGCCTCCTGTTTGCCTATCCTCTCTCAGGGATCGCGCGTGACGTATTCCAGACAGCGGTGGACCCGCTGACGCTGCGGCTGGTGCTGGCCGTCGTGCTGATCATGGCGCTGGGAGAACTGCTGCGCCAGACTGCCGGCTTGAAGGGGCTGGTCGAGGCGCTGCAGGCGCTGATTCCCAATGGGCGCATCGTCATCGCCGTGCTTCCTGCGCTGATAGGATTACTGCCCATGATCGGCGGAGCCATGTTCTCGGCGCCGATGGTGGACGAGGTGGGGGACCGGTTGGGGGCAGAAGGGGCCCGTAAGACCTTCATCAACTACTGGTTTCGCCACATCTGGGAGCCCATCTTCCCGCTCTTTCCCTCCGTGTTGCTGGCGACAGCACTGTTAGGCCTGCCGACCACCCAACTCATCGCAGCCACGTGGCCGATTGTGGTCGCAGCCATAGCCGGTGGCCTGCTTTTTGGCGTGCTGGGCCTGCCCCGAGCAGCGCCGAGGGGGTTGCCCCGAGCCGGGTCGAGGGACCTGCCCTTGCACGCTGCTGGCGATCCACCTCAGGCGTCCCGCACACAAAGCCTGCGCACCCTGGCCACGAGCATCTGGCCGATTGTGCTCGTGATCCTCCTCTCGTTGACGCTGCCGCTGGACGAGCGGTTCTCGCTGAATGTGAGCCTGGTGGCGACCATCGCGCTGACGATGGTCGTCAAACGCATCCCGCTGCGCGACCTGGGCACGATATTCCGCAAGCGCATCCCCTGGGATACCGTCTTTGTCATCGCCGGTGCATTGATCTTCCGCTCTGTGTTAGAAGGTAGTGTGGCGGTGCTCGCAGTGTCGGATGCCCTAATAGACCTGCACGTGCCGGTGCCAGTGGTAGCCTTTGGGGTGCCCTTTATCGGCGGGCTGATGACCGGCCTGATCGCCGCCGCCTTCAGCATCGGCTTTCCAGTGGTCCTGCCGCTGGTGGTCGCGGATGGAGGCACGATCGCGCCGGGCTGGACGGCCTGGTTGGTCGCCGGCGGACTCCTGGGGGCGATGCTCTCCCCGATGCACCTCTGTCTGGCCCTGACCCGCACCTATTTCAAGGCGGAGTGGGGGCCGATCTACCGCCGCCTGACGCCATCTGCTCTATTGATCGCGGCGACCGCGGCTGTGGTACTCTTGTTGGCATAGCCCCCTCGTTCCGTGGGCTCCGATGCAAACTTGCCAACTCATGGCCTTCGTGCTACAACAGCGTAACCACCAAGCGAAAGGAGACTGATATGCCTGCAATTCCAGCGTTTGTGCTCAAGAAACTGTACGTCAAGGGCTCGCTGCGCGCCGAAGAGGGCGGCTTTGCGCTCGACCTCAAGAATACTATCGCTCCCGGTACCATCACCGCCTTCGCCGGGCTCGACGTGGACGGGCAGGCGGTAGACTTGGCGCAGATTGCGCTCGTCGGCCCTAGCGGCAGGTCGAGAAAACCGGGTGAACTCTCGGCCCAGGCTCCACTGCTCTTTCCCGTCGGCGCGACCGTCACGCTGCACGTCAGCGGCAAACGGCTCGAGCCTGGTGCCCACGAGTTGGTCATCCGCGTCGTTGTCCAGGAGGTCGGACAACTTGACATTCCCGTCTCGGACACCCTGACTTAGCCCATGCCCACTCCTTTGCAGCCCATCAGCCTCGACGTACTCGAGCGTATCTACGATGAAGGGGCGGAGGCCCAACAGGCCCGTTACTCCGCCGCCCTGGAGACGTTCGCTCAGGTCTACGGGCCTGGCCCCGTCCACGGTTTCCGCGCCCCGGGCCGGGTCAACCTGATCGGCGAGCACACCGACTACAACGGCGGCTTCGTCCTGCCGGTGGCGCTCGACCGGGACGTGTTGCTGCTGGCCCGCCCGCGCAGCGACTCCCTGGTCCGCTTGCACAACGTGGAAGCGGCTTTCCCGCTGCAAACCTTCACCATCGGCCCTGCCATCCCCTCGGCCCCTCGGGGTGACTGGTCTAATTACGTGCGCGGGGCAGCGCAGATGGTGGCCCAGCAA
>DATKWP010000645.1:0-19853 GCA_035529535.1 Anaerolineae bacterium
GAGGCGGCCAGGACGCGCTGGCCGGGCTGCACTCCCCGGTCCTCCGCCAGCGACTCCGGCAGCGGGCAGGCGCGGTTGATCAGGTCGAGCGTGGCCTGCTCCACCGCCACGACGTCGGCCGAGGCCAGGATGCCCTGGTCCTGCACGAGCGGGGTATCGGCCATGGGCATGCAGTCGCACTCTGGCTGCACCTCCAGCGCGAAGTTGAAATAGAGCACCTTGCCCGGCTGGAAGGTGCTCAGCACTGCCTGGGTCCCCTCCGCCAGCGCCATCTGGAACTCGTCCGCGCCCCGCTGCTCCAGCCGGATGGCCCCTTCAGGGCAGACCCGCTCGCAGCGGCCGCAACGCCAGCACTTGTCGCTATCTACGACCAGTCCATCTTCCCCCTCGGAGATGGCCTCGGTGGGACAGACGTGCAGGCATTGCAGGCACATGATGCACAGTTCGGGGTCGCGCATGACGGAAGACTCGCCGCTGGCGGCGTGCAGGTGGCCGCGCGCCTGCTGCCAATCGCCGCCGCGGTCGCGGCCGGCCACCCCGCCCATGGCGAGGTTCTTGATCGCGCCGCCGTAGCCCGACCCGATGTGGCCTTTGCAGTGGGAGACGACGATCATGGCCGGGGCGTCGTAGAGGGCGGAGGCGACGCGCACGCTCTTCAGCACCGGCCCGGCCTGTACCTCGATGCTGTCGAAGCCGAACAGGCCGTCGGCCATGATGACCGGGCAGCCCACCGACTGCGGGTTGATGCCGTTCTGGTTGGCGACCTCCAGGTAGTCCCAGCCGGGGATGCGCACGGTGTCGCACACGAAGGGCTTGCCGCCCACGGATTTGACTGCGTCGGCGATGACGCGCAGGAAGCGGGGGCGCACGATGCGGTGGGCGCCCTCAGAGCCCAGGTGGGTTTTGAGGGCTACGTATTCCCCTTCGGCGACGTGGCTGCCGAAATCCAGTTTCTCGATCAAGCGCTCCAGCCCGGCCACCTGGCTGGCGCTATAGTCCCAGCGCCGGGCCCGCGCCGGTGCAAAGTAGACCTTGCTGCTCACGAATTCTCTCCTTGTAACATTGTAGCGCGGCTCGTTGCCGCAATCCAATCTGTCTTAACGCAGAGCCGCAGAGCCACAGAGCCGCAAAGACAATGCCGACCCACGAGAGTCGGCGTTCTCTGCGACTCGGCGTCTCTGTCTCCGCGTTGAGAAATTGCGTTCCTATTATATCCGATCCCCCAGCATCGTCCAGCGCGCCTTGCGCGTCTGTTTCGTGGTCCAAATCTTGACTGCGAATTGACAGCCCTGCTGTGGAGTGCTATACTTTGTGGTGACTGATCAGGGATCAGTGGCCAATATCGAGTATCCTGCATCTTGTATCCTGACGCTATGATTTCTACCACTCTTCCCCCCTATCTGCACACCTTCTCCATCCCCACTCCCTTCCTCGTGGGGCCGGTCAACGTTTACCTGGCCGAGGGGGAGCCGTTGACGCTGGTGGACGTTGGGCCGTGTTACGACCCTGCCCGTGAGGCGCTGGAAAGCGCGCTGGCCGGTTGTGGCTACCGCGTGGCCGACCTCGGGCGCATCGTCCTGACCCATCCCCACGCCGACCACTGCGGCCTGGCGGCGGAAGTGGTGCGGGCTTCGGGCGCGCAGGTGCTGGCGCACGCCGCGAGCATCCCCTGGCTGGAAGAGTCGGCCAACGTGCGGCGCCTGGCCTTCTACGCCGACGTCATGCACTGGGCGGGCGTGCCGGTCAAGACGCTGGTGGACCTCTCCCGCATGCGGCGCGGCGTGGACCAGTACAGTGAACCGGTCGTCCCCAGCGCTACCCTGGCCGACGGGGACGGGATCCGGCTGGGCGGCGAGGAGTGGCAGGTGCTCCACACGCCCGGCCACTCCGGTGGCCTGCTCTGCCTCTACCAGCCGCGGCGCCGGCTGCTCATCTCCAGCGACCACCTGCTGCGCGACGTTTCGTCCAACCCCATCGTCGAGCCGCCCGCGCCGGGCGAGAGCGAGCGGCCGCGCCGGCTGGTGGAGTACATGGCGCAACTTGGCCGCGTGGCGGAACTGGACGTCGCCCTGGCGCTCCCAGGCCACGGCCCGCCCATCACCGACCACCGGGCGCTCATCCACGAGCGGTTCGCCTTTCACGAGGCACGCGCCCGCCGCATTCTCGAGACGTTGGGCGAGGGTACGCTCACCGCGCACGAGATCGCCGGCGCGCTCTTTCCCCATCTTGATCCCGTCAACTACTTCCTGGCGATCTCGGAAGTCGTCGGCCATCTCCAGTGGCTGGAGGTGCAGGGCCGGGTGGCCCGCAGCGAGCGGGGCGGCGTCGCCCACTGGCGAGCGCTGGCCCCATGATCCCGTACCGCACTTTGTGCCTGGCTTCCGCCCTGTTCGTGCTGGTGGTCGCTTCCGTGCCCTTGCCTGGGCACGTCTCCCGCGCGCCGGAACAGGTCTCTGTGCCGGCCCAGCCGCCGGTGGCAGGGCCGGTGGTGGCACGGGTCTCCTTCGCCGGCCAGGCGGATTTGAACCGGCTGGCCAGCACACTGGACGTCTGGGAAGTGCACCACGCAGAGGGTTACCTGGTGGCCCTCCTGCGCCCCGACCAGGTTGCTGCCCTGCTCCAGGCGGGTTATCGGGTAGAGACGGACGAGGCTCGAACGGCCCTGCTCGGCCGGCGCTTACGGCCACTGCGTGGCCAGACGGCCGGCATCCCAGGGTATCCTTGCTACCGCACGGTCGAGGAGACTGCCGCCGACCTGGCGCGACTGGCCGCCGACCACCCCGACCTGGTCGCCTGGGTGGACATCGGGGATAGCTGGGAGAAGGCCGTTGGGTCCCGGCCAGGGTACGATCTCTACGCGCTGGTGCTCACCAACCGTGCTGTGCCCGGCCCCAAGCCCAGGTTCTTCCTGATGGCTGCCGCCCACGCCCGCGAACTGGCTACGGCCGAACTGGCGGGCCGCTTTGCCGAATACCTGGTCGCCAATTATGGCACTGCTCCCGACGTCACCTGGCTCCTGGACTATTTCGAGGTTCACGTGGTGCCCATGGCCAACCCCGACGGGCGTAAGGTTGCCGAGGCTGGCGAATATTGGCGGAAGAACACCGACGACGACGACGGCTGCACAGCCTTGCCCTACTACGGCACCGACCTGAACCGGAACAGCAACTTCCATTGGGGCGGCGACAGTACTAACCCCTGTGACGAGACGTACCAGGGGCCGTCGGCGGCGTCCGAGCCGGAAACCCAGGCCATCCAAAACTACGTGGCGAGCCTCTTCCCCGACCAACGCGGTCCGGACGACGAAGACCCCGCTCCCGACGATGCGCTGGGCGTTGTGATCACCCTGCACAGTTACAGTGAACTGGTGCTCTCCCCCTACGGTTTTCGCTCCACGCCGGCCCCCAATCACACGCAACTGGAGACGTTGGGCCGCAAGTTCGGCTACTTAAACGGCTACAGGGTCTGCCAGGCGGGGGAGGCGGGCTGCCTGTATGCGACGACCGGCAGCACCGACGACTGGGCCTATGGAGAACTGGGCGTAGCGGCCTACACGTTCGAAGTAGGCACGACCTTCTTCGAGGACTGCTCCTACTTTGAGAACACCATCGTCCCGGAGAATTTCCCGGCGCTCCTGTACGCCTTCAAGGCGGCTCGCCGGCCCTATCAGGCCCCGGCTGGCCCGGAGTCTTTGGACGTGGCAAGCGCGCCCGCTACGGTCCTCGCAGGCTTTCCGGCGATCCTGACGGCGGTGACCGACGATACCCGCTACGGTAGTGGCGGCTGGGGAAACGAGCCGGTACAGAAGATTGCGGCTGCCCGCTATACCGTGGACGCTCCTTCCTGGACCACTGGCGTCATGTCCTATCCGATGTCTGCCGCCGACGGTACTTTCGGCGCCGCCGTAGAAACTGTCCGGGCCACCGTGAGTACGGTTGGCCTGCCCCCGGGCCGCCACGTGCTCTTCGTGGAAGGCCAGGACACCGATGGCCATTGGGGAGTTCCGAGTGCGGTCTTCCTGCGGGTCGTCAGCGTTCTCCAGACCCTTTATCTGCCCCTGGTCGTGGAACAAGCCAATTCCTGATCTGCCGATCCTTTCCTTGACACCCACTTCTGGCCTGCTATAATTCGTCCCGGGCGCGGAACCTGGAGCGCCCGCGCGGCGTCTATATTGGAAGTTGGAAGTTGGAAGTTGGATGTAGTGAGCACACACGTGGTTGAAGGTCATGGCGTAGACGAAGATCAGAGTGCACGGGCTGAGGGCGGGGGGGATGTGCGCTCCGCGCGGCCCGGCGAGCCTGCTGTGCCGCTGGACGACACGCGCCCCATGCGGGCGGTCTCGCCCGACGACATCGAGACCGCCGAGTTGCCGGGCGAACTGGGCGAGCCGACGATCGCTATGCCGCGCGTGCCCACCGGCGCTACCCCGACGGCCAACCTGCCCCGTACCGTGCCGCCGCCGCAGCGGCCCGGCTACGTGCCACCTCGCTCGCGTCCGCCTGGCGGAGCTCACCCCCCCTCAGTCCCCCCCTCCAGGGGGGGAGGGAGTGGAAAGTCGCCCTCCAGAGGGCAACCCCCCTTGGTCCCCCTCCATGGGGGGGGAGGGAGGGGGGAGGGACGCAGGCCGCGCCCGTGGAGTAGGACGTTGATCCAGGCCGGCTTTGCCGTCGTGGCAGTGGCCGTGCTGATGTTCTTTCTGGCCTTTGCGGCGGCCGTCGTCGGTTACGTGGCCATCGCCGACCAACTGCCCTCGCCCCAGGAACTGCAGACCCGCCAGATCGCCTTCGTCAGCAGCAAGATCTACGACCGCCAGGGCCACCTGCTCTACGAGGTCACCGACCCCCAGGGCGGGCGGCGCACCAAGGTTTTTCTCGGCCAGATCTCTCCCTACCTGATCGAGGCCACCATCGCGACCGAGGACCGGGACTTTTACAGCCACCCCGGTTTCGATCCCATCGCCATCCTGCGCGCGCTCTATTACAACCTCTCGGAGCGCAGGATCGTCTCCGGCGCCAGCACCATCACCCAGCAGTTGGCCCGCAACGTGCTGCTGACGCCGGAGGAGCGCATGCAGGAGACCGCCTGGCGCAAGATCAAGGAGGCCGTCCTGGCCGCCGAGTTGACGCGCGTCTATCCCAAGGACACCATCCTGGAGATCTATCTCAACGAGATTTATTATGGCAACCTGGCCTACGGCATCCAGGCCGCCGCCGAGACCTATTTCGGGGTGAACGCGCAGGACCTCACGCTGGCACAGGCCTCCTTCCTGGCCGGGCTGCCCCAGGCCCCGGCCACCTACGATCCCTTCGGCGGCGGCCACGACCTGGCGCTGGCCCGCCAGCGGGACGTGCTGGCGCTGATGGTCGAGGCCGGCTACATCGCCGGAGCGGAGACTACCGCGGCGGCTTTCGAGATGGCCGCCTACCCATTCGCGGCCCCGCGGCTCGACCTGGCCACGGCCCCCCACTTTGTCGTCTACGTACGGCAGACGCTGGAGGCTACCTACGGCCCGGAGGCGCTCTACCGGGGCACCGGGTTGCGCGTCTACACCACGCTCGACCCCAACCTGCAGGCGCTGGCCGAGCAGGCGGTGCGCGAGGGGATAGCGGGGATGGCCGACCGCAACGCGACCAACGGGGCACTCGTCGCGCTGGACCCGGCCACCGGCCACATCCTGGCCATGGTCGGTTCGGCCGACTTTAACAACGCAGAGATCGGCGGGCAGGTCAACGTGGCGCTGCGCTGCCGCCAGCCCGGCTCCTCCATCAAGCCGCTCACCTACGTGGCATCCTTCGAGCGCGGGTGGACGCCCGCGACGTTGTTGTGGGACGTGCGTACCGAGTTCCCCGACGGGGCCAACCCGCCCTACGTGCCGGTCAACTACGACGGCGAGTACCACGGCCCGCTGCTCATGCGCGACGCGCTCGCCAACTCTTACAACGTCCCCGCCGTGGATGCGCTCCAGTTCGTGGGGGTGGATGGCCTGCTGGAGATGGCGACGCGGCTGGGCGTCGCATCGCTGGCCCATCCCGAACTCTATTGCCCCGAGTATCCTTACGACCAGCCTCCGCCCTACGGGCTGGCGCTCACCTTAGGGGGCGGCGAGGTCAGATTGCTGGAGATGGCGGGGGCCTTCGCCGTGTTCGCCAACGGTGGCCTGCGCGTGCCGCCCAGCCCCATCTTGCGTATCGAGGACAGCCAGGGCCAGGTCCTGGTAGACAACGCGGCACCCACGGGCGAGCAGGCCATTTCTCCCCAGCACGCCTATCTGATTACCAGTATCCTTTCCGACCGGCAGGCCCGCTGCCGCGCCTTTCACTGCCCCAGCGTGCTCGAACTGACCCGCCCGGCGGCGGCGAAAACCGGCACGACCACCGACTTTCGCGACGGCTGGACCGTCGGGTACACCCCCGACGTGGTGGTGGGCGTGTGGGTGGGCAACTCGGACAACTCGCCGATGGTTGACCTGCCTGGAGGGGCCAGCGCCGCCACCATCTGGCACAACTTTATGGAGGCGGCCCACGCGGAGCGGCCCGTGCGCGATTTTCCGCGCCCGTCCGGCATCGTCGAGTACGAGATCTGCGCCGATTCCGGCGCTCGCCCCACCCGGTACTGCGCCCGGCGCAAGACGGAGGTCTTTGCCCAGGACCAGCCGCCGCTGGACGAGAGCCACGACTGGTACCAGGTGGTCAAGATTGACACGCCCACCGGGCTGCTGGCGAACGAGTCCTGTCCCAACCAGGTCACCGAGCAACGGATGATCGTCATCGCTGACGAGCGGGGACGGGAGTGGGCGCAGGCACACCTGGACGTTTTCGGAGGGTTGCCGCTGGCGCCGGCCGACTATTGCACCGCCGGCGCCGGGTCTGGGCTGGTCTCAATCGCCCAGCCCGCCTCCGGCAGCACCGTCCAGGGCATCGTGCAGGTGGTCGGCACCGTCCAATTGCCTGACCTGGACCGCTACGAGGCGCAATACGGCATCGGGGGGAACCCGCAGGGCTGGGGGTGGATCAGCGGGCCGCACCTGGCGCAGGTGCGCGATGGGCTGTTGACGGAGTGGGACACCTCTCACCTGGCTCCCGGCCCCTATACCTTGCGCATCACTGCCTTCGACCGCCAGCAGCATAGGGTCGAGGCGCGGGTGCAGGTATTGGTAGCCGGTCCGGTCGAGGCGCCGACGGCGACGCCGCTTTCTGTACCGACGGACACGTCGGTGCCATCGGCGACGCCATCGCCCACTGAAACTCCAGCGCCCACCGAAACCCCGATGGCAACGCCATTGCCTACGGAAACGCCGACGGGAACGCCGGCACCGGTACTCGAGCCGACCTTCACGCCGACCCTGGAACCGCCTGCTCCAGTTCCGACGGACACCCCTGAGGTTTCACCGACCCCGTAGCGGGGGGACCACCTGCCGGCGGTGGCCCGGCTCACGCCGGCAGGCTTTTCACGACCAGGAAGCGGCATGCCTCAGCGCCCATCGCCCGGCACTCGGTCTCGCGCACTTCGTAATCGTGGCCGGTGGCCCACTTGACTGCCTCGCTGAGGGAACCGGTGTAGAGGTGGCAGGCCGGGTGCTCCGCCTTGCGGCAGCAGCACACGCCGCAGGTAAAGTCGGCCAAGACGAATCCCTCCGGCGTTTCCTGTACCTCGATGCAGGTGTCGGCGTTCAGGTTCATCAGCGATTTGGCCATCTGGGTGAGGATGAACTTGATGCGTGCCTTCTGCGGCATCAGCCTCAGCGCGGCGCCGGCCACGCCCATCCGCGTGGCCTGTTCTTCGACGCCGTAGCGGAAGGAGGCCCGGCCGATGCGTTGCAGCATGCCCTTGCCGGCACGGCCGTAGAATTCCTCGACGGCCTGGTTGAGCGCGGCATATTCGACCGTCGGTGTGTCCTGCTCCAGGTCGTTGGGCGGCAGTTCATCCACGTAGCGCTCCAGCCCGGCCTGGCGCAGGACGACCTTGAGGCCGCCCTCACCCATTACTTCGCCGATCGCCAGGATCGCCTGGCGCATCAGGGCGTTGGTGAAGCGCCACTTCTGCGGCGCTCGACGTTCCTTGGACATAGATCCCTCCTCGCTCAGGCAAATCGTAATTCCCACGCTGTCACAGTGTCCCCAGTGGGCTCGAACCCGCAGCGGCGATAGAGTTGGCGAGACTTGTGGTTGTCGGTCTGCGTGTTGAGGGTGACTTGCTGTGCCCCTTGCCGCCAGAACGCGCGCAGGGCGTCGCACAAGAGCAGCGTGCCGAGGCCACGGCCCTGGTGAGCCGGGTGCACGGCGACCCGGTTGAGGTGGGCTGTGGACGGATGGACCTCCCCTTCGGCGTACCCGGCTACCGCGCCGGCCAGTTCCGCCACGGCGAAATGGGACGACGCAGCGGCCCGACGGCGCAGGGTCGCTGCGCTGTGCCACCAATGGGGCGCGAACGCGGCCTGATCTATGGCGGTCACGGTGGCGAAGTCGCGCTCTGCGGCCGGGCGCAAGCGCACGTCCGCCCCTCCCGTGCCAGGTTCGGGTACAGCGTGGTCGAACTTGATCAACGTGACCACCTCTGCCAGCCGCCGGTAGCCGCGTGCCTTCAGGTATGGTCCAGCCCACTCCCCGTGATCCATCCAGGCCAGTGCCTGCGTCCCATGGTGGCGCAGCCTATCGAGAATGGGGGGAAGGGCCAGGTCCAGCCACTCCTCGACGTCGCAGTGGTCATCCAGGACGGCCAGCCGTACCCAGGCCACCGGCGATTCATCCGGGTAGGCGAATAGGGCGCCTACCAGGGTCCCCCCGCGTTCGACGACTATGAACAGGTCGTCCGTCAGATGTTCATCCCACCACCACAGCCTGGGCAGCCGGCGATAGGCTCTCTGGTTGAGCGCCTCGAGCGCCGGCAGGTCGCCTGGACGGGCCTTTCTGGCCTCGGTCATCGCAGTTTTCATCGGGCTCCACTGTAACACATGGTGGGCTGGAGGTCAAGTCCATTTGCCTTTTTGCTTCATTTGGTGTACACTATTCGTACTGCTCTGGAATTATCAACTCACTATATCTCGTTTTGTTGGCTGGTATTGGCCACGGGTTGATCTCAAATGCTGGCGCTTCGAACCGAAGGTGCCGGATGGTACAGTCGAGTCCTTCTCTGAACCACACAATCGCTTTGCCAAGCATCTGGAACCAGGGTGAGAGGCTTGTCTCACCTGGTCGCTCCGCATTCGTAGGGTATGGAGGGCCGCCGCCTGGGTGGTCTTGGGACGGGGTTGGGGGATGGAAGTGGAAACACGCGCGTCTACAGTAGCGGAGCGGTTGCAGCGGGCGGTGGTGCCTGGTATGTGATCGAGATGGATTTGCTCTGCCCATAAGCGGGTCGGAAGGCCGTTGATTATAGTCTGAGATCAACGCGGACGGTTGTGCGTCCATGCGAGCCGTGGCTTGCCAAGCCACGGCTTTCGTTTTTATCCAGAGTGGCGGGTGACGGCACATGGCAGGAACAATCACAGCGCTGCGCTTTCAGAAGCGCGACGAGAATCGGGTAAACGTCTACCTGGATGGTGAGTTTGCGTTTGGGTTGGCCGCGATCGAGGCGGTCCATCTGCAGGTAGGTCAGACGCTGAGCGACGATGACGTCGCCCGGCTGCAGGAGCAGGACGAAGTTGAGCGGGCCTATGAGCACGCGCTTAACTTCCTATCATACCGCCCTCGCAGCGAGGCCGAAGTACGCCGCAATTTGCGCCGGAGAAACGTGGATGACGAGGTCGTCGAGGCGGTAGTCGAGCGCTTGACGCGGGCTGGGATGTTGGACGATCGAGAGTTTGCTCGCTATTGGGCGGAGAACCGCATCCAGTTCAATCCCCGAGGGGCCAACGCCCTCGGCCACGAGCTGCGGGGAAAAGGGGTCCCGGCCTCGATTATTGCAGAAACGCTGGCGGATTTGGATGAGGAGGCCGCCGCGCGGAAGGTACTGGAAGCCGGCGTCCGCCGGCTGGCGCACCTCGAGCCGGGTGATTTCCGCCGTAAGTTGGGGGCATACATGGCGCGCCGGGGATTCTCCTATGAGGTGATCGCACCACTGGTGGAAGAAGCCCTGGAGGCGGTCCGCTGCGAGGCTTTATCTGAAGAAAGTGAGGAATGAAGATCATGGGTGCAGATGTGTTGATAGCGATTGTGGCAGCGGCGGTGGGGTTGGTGGTCGGGTTAGCGATCGGTTTCGCAGCCTGGCGTTACCTGGCCCAGGCCAGGATCAAGGCGCAGGAGCAGAAGGCCGGGCAATTGCTGGAGAAGGCCGAGAAAGAGGCCAGCGAGATCGTGTTGACTGCCAAGGATGAAGTGCTGAAGATGCGGAACGCTGCCGAGAATGAACTGGAGAGGCGTCGCGCGGGGCTCCGGCGGGAGGAAGAGCACATGCAGCAGCGGCGCGAAAAACTGGACTACCGCCAGGAGCGGTTGGACCAGCGGGAGAACACGCTCAGCAAGCGCCAGAGTGCTCTCGACAAGCGGCGCAATGACATCGAACGGATGCAGCAGGAACAAATGGCCGCCCTGGAACGGATCGCGGGGTTGAGCCCCGAGGAGGCCAAGGGGGAACTGCTGGCGGCCGTGGAGAAGGAAAGCCGCCAGGACATGGCCCATGTGATCCGCCGGGTGGAGGCGGAGACGAAAGAGGAGGCGGACACACGCGCGCGCGAGATCATCACGTACGCGATCCAGCGCATGGCCAGCGAGCAGGTGGCTGAACTGACCGTCTCGACCGTCTCGCTGCCCTCCGACGACATGAAGGGACGCATCATCGGCCGCAGTGGGCGCAACATTCGCGCCTTCGAGAAGGCGGCGGGGGTGGACGTGGTCGTGGACGACACCCCGGAGGCCATCACCATCTCCTGTTTCGACCCAGTACGGCGTGAGATTTCGCGCCGGGCGATGGAGCGGCTGATCGTGGACGGGCGCATCCACCCGGCACGCATCGAGAAGGTCATCGAGGACAGCCGGAAGGACGTCGAGCGCGTCATCCGCGACGAGGGGGAGCGGGCCGCCTACGAGGCTGGCGTGCCTGGGCTCCACCCAGAGATTCGGAAACTTCTCGGCCGGTTGAGTTTCCGCACCAGTTACGGGCAGAACCAGCACGCTCACGCCATCGAGACGGCCAAACTGGCCGCCATGCTGGCCGAGGAACTGGGGGCGAACGCCGACTTGGCCCGCACCGGAGGGTTACTGCACGACATCGGCAAGGCGGTGGACTTTGAGACGGAAGGGACGCACGCCAAGATCGGGGCTGAAATCTGCCGCCGCTACAGTATCCCTGAAGAAGTGGTGGCCTGCATCGAGTCGCACCACCACGAGGTGGAGCAGGCCTCCATCGAATCCGTCATCGTCGAGGCGGCTGATGCCATCTCCGGTGCCCGGCCAGGAGCGCGCCGCGAGAGCCTGGAACTCTACCTCAAGCGTATCCACTCCCTGGAGGACATCGCCAATTCCTTCGAGGGGGTGGCCGAGTCCTATGCCATCCAGGCCGGCCGCGAGATCCGCATCATCGTCAGGCCCGAGGACATTGACGACCTGGCGACCGTGCGGCTCTCCAAAGACATTGCCAGGAAATTCGAGGAAAACCTGGAATATCCGGGACAGATCAAGGTGACGGTGATCCGCGAGGTGCGGGCGGAGGAATTTGCCAAGTAGTTACGGCAGGTAGGCGCGGGGATTCTGCTGTGCGCCGTAGTAGCGTACCTCGAAGTGTAGATGGGGACCGGTGGACCACCCGGTGCTGCCGACGGCCCCGATGACCTGCCCGCGCTCTACCGCCTGCCCTTCGGCCACGTAAATGTTGCTCAGGTGGGCGTAGTAGGTGGCAAAGCCGTTGGCGTGGTCAATCACGATCAGGTAGCCGTATCCGACGTCGGTCCACCCCGCAAAACTGATGAACCCTCCGTCGGCTGCCAGGACTGCGCTGCCGGTGGGCGCTCCGACGTCAACCGCCCGGTGGCCGTACCAGTACCCCTGGGTGAGGCTGCCCAGCACCGGCCACTGGAAGCGCCCGGTGCCGCGGGCACCTTCGGGCACGGCCCCGGTGTAGGTCGTGACCACTTTGGGTACGTAGGGCTTCTCGCCGCCCGGGATGACCAGGTGCATACTTACCTGAATGGCGTAATCCGGAGGCGTCAGTGGGTTGTACACACAGGCGGTGATGGCCTCCGGCTTTACCTCGTACTTTTCGGCGATGGATGCCAGCGTCTCCCCCTCGGCCACCTTGTGGTAGGCTCCGTCCAGGGGCAGAATGGTCACTTCTTGCCCGATTCTCAACAAGTCGGGGGCATCCTCGACGGCCGGGTTGGTCCACATGACCGTGGTTGGTTGCAGGTCGAACGTGTCCGCGATGGACTGGACGGTGTCACCAGCCTGGACGACGTAGGTGACGATTTCGAGGCGTGGGCGCTTGGGGATGATCGTGTGCAGTTGGGCCAGGCGGACGATGGTGCCGCCGTTGGCGCTGGAAAGCAGGCCGCCGTTTTGCACATGCCTGGCCAGCACATTCTCTGCTGGCTTCTCGTCTCCCTCGTCTCCGGCGGAGGCCGGCAGGGCGAGCGCAGGGACATTGAAGGCGGCCTGGGCCGGCCACTTGATGCTGCTCAGCCCGATGGCCATGATCGCCACGATCACCACGGCCAGGTGGGCGCTGGTGCGTGTGAACACGGGGCGCCAGGAGCGCCAATCGCCGGTCAGCCGGTAGGCCGAGATCGCCAGCCACGCCAGGGCACGGGGCAGTCCCTCCTCGTACCCACGACGGAGGAAGCGCCCGATCGTGATGGGCGAGTCCTCTATCGGTGTACTGGTCAGCCTGGCTTTGTGCTGTAGTGACTGCATGGTCGTTCCTGCCCCGTGTGTGCCGTTTCCCGCTACTGCAGATAGGTCTGGGGGTCTTGCGGCGCGCCGCTACTGCGAATCTCAAAGTGCAGGTGAGCCCCGCTAGACCAGCCGGTGCTGCCGCAGTAGCCGATCAACTCGCCCTGGTAGACCGCTTCGCCGCATCCCACCGCCAGGTCGCTAAAGTGACCGTAGCGGGTGACGAAGCCATTGCCGTGGTTGATTTCGATCAGGATGCCGTAGCCACCGTTCCAGCCCGCGATGGTGACTACGCCGTTGTCCGCCGCGTATATAGGATCCCCCTGCCGGCAGGCGTAGTCGAGCCCGATGTGGGTGGGGTTGCGCCCGTCGTGAAAGTACCAGCCTGACACGGCGGAGCGGCCCGTGGGGTAGGTAAACCAGCCGTTCGCACCGGGGCCGGTAAACGCTACGCCGCTGCAGACCCCCCAACTGACCCACGCGGCTCCAGGAGTGGGGTATTGGGGTGGCGGTGTCCAGGCCACTTCCTCTCCCTGGCCGCCTGGCACGACGAGCAATTGCCCTTCGCGTGGCGGTTCCCCTTCCTCCAGGTCGTTCCACTCGTTGTACAGGGCTGACGCTTCTACCCCGTAGGCAGCCGCAATGTCTGTGACCGTCTCCCCGGCGAGGACGGTGTGGTATACGCCATCCGTGGGGAGGATAGAGATTTCGAGCCCCGGCTGAATGAGCCAGGGGGCGTCGTTGAGCGTTTCCCGGTTGCTCCACACGATCGTCTCGGGGGTCAGACCGAAGCGGGCCGCGATGTCGAAGATGTTGTCGCCTGGTTGAATGGGGTACGTCTTGACCAGCGCCCGCTGGCGCTCTGGAAAGGTCGTGTGGGGGACGGGCAATCGGGCCACGGCATCGGTGTAGGAGGAATAGAAGCGGCCGTTCGCGGGAGGCAGGGTGGGCGGCGGCGCTGTCTGCAACCCGGTGGACGAGGCCATGTCGAGGGGAAAACCGTCATTGGCGTCGAGCGAGCGACCTGCCGCGGCCCGGGGTTGCGGGATCCCAGCGCTACTGAGGCCAATCGTGACTAACGCAAGCAAGATGATGCTGAGATGGGCGGTGGCGCGGGTTAACAATGGGCGCTTGGTGCGCCAATCCACACAGACGCGCCATACCGCGGTTACACACCAGGCCACGAAACGCAGAAACAGGGGACGGCTATCGGCGGGAGCGGTGATTGGTGTACAGCGCTCGCTCGTCGCGGGTATCGGGAGTGATGATCTATCCATTTGATTCGACCCGAGGCTGTGCGAGGTCTTCGCCAGCCTCGCAGACATTATATCACCAAAGGGACAGGGTGACAACCTTCCCGAAGGCTCGCAGCGGGGACACCCAACACACGACAGGCTACTCTTGGATGGCGTTCTGGCATTCAAGGTGCGCTTTCGAGCCGTCGGGAAGGAAGCAAGCGCTGGAGGATGGGCAGGGCCTTCTCGATGGCCCGCGCCCGGTGGCTGATGCGGTTCTTCTCTTCTTGTGGCAGTTGGGCCATGGTGCAGCCGTAGCCGGGCAGGTAGAAGGCCGGATCGTAGCCAAAGCCGCCCTCTCCGGCCGGCTCGAACGCGATCACCCCCTCGCACGTACCCTCGGTGGTCACCAGTTCCCCGGCGGGTGTGGCGATGGCGACCACGCAGCGGAAGCGGGCCGTGCGGCGCTCCCAGGGCACGTCACGCAGGTGGGCCAGCAGCGCCGCCACCCGGCCGGCGTCGTGTCCCGGCGTGTAGCGGGCGGAGCGGACGCCGGGAGCGCCGTTCAGGGCGTCCACTTCGAGCCCCGAATCGTCGGCCAGCGTGAGCCGGCCCGTCGCGCGCGCAAGGGTAAGCGCCTTCTGGCGGGCGTTGTCGGCGTAGCCGGGCCCGTCCTCCGGGACATTCATCTGCAGGCCCAGATCGGGTGGATAGCGGAGGCGTGCGTTCAGCGGCGCGAGGAGCAGCCCGAGTTCTTCCACTTTGCCTGGGTTGTGGGTGGCGATGACAAGTTCCATGGCGGTACGTTTCTCCAGTCCAACCTGACCTGACCTAACGTTATCACGGATTGGCTGTTTTGGCAACCTTGGGTGTGCGAGCCCACAAGCCAAAATTCTTGACTACGGGGTATGAATGTGTTATAATGTGCCTACGTTGTAGGCCGTTGGAACCTCCCCAGGTCGGGCACCGGGGCGAAAAAAGGAAGCGGCTGTGGGATGCCTCGTGAACCTGCTATGATTCGTTTCGACGTTTCTACCCTTACCAAGGCCCGGCTTGGTGCGTCACTCACCGTGAATGTGGACACAGGGCCCCAGAATCTGGTTGACCTGGTGCTGGATTTTGTCCGCGGAACTGTCCAGGTGATTCGTGTACAGGGGGGCCTGCTCGTGCGAGGTACGTTGGGGTCACGATTGGGATTGGAGTGCGTCCGTTGTTTGGAGCCCTTCGTTCTCCCAATCACCCTCGAGTTGGAAGAGACGTTTCGGCTGCCGGGCGCAGGTCTGCGGCCAGATCTGACCTACGCCTTGAGCGACGATGGTTGGCTCGATCTGGCCCCGCTGCTGCGTGAGCAGGCGTGGGTAGCTATCCCGATGAAGCCTCTCTGTGACCCTGACTGCAAAGGGTTGTGCCCGCACTGCGGTGCCAACCTCAACCTCGAACCGTGTACGTGTGAAAGCGCACGGGTTGACCCGCGCCTGGCGGTGTTGAAGGACCTGCTGCGGTCGAAAGAGTGAATGGGCGCTGCAGAGCGCCCTGCTGTAGTCAATGGATTAGGAGCACCATGGATTTGGTTGGAGAACTGCTGGACAGGGCAGAGATTCAGGGCTACTTGACTACGGACGATATTATCGGTGTACTCCCAGAGGCCGAGGAAACACTAGAGCAACTCGAAGATGTCTTGATCCTGCTGCGAGAGGCAGGGATCGAAATATGCGACGAGCGGGATGGGGAGTCGGATGAGGGGGAGCCGCCGCTGGGGACGTTGGCTGGCGGATATGAGGTAGGTGACGATGGGGTCTTTGATCTGAGTGGGATCTCGACTGACGATACCGTGGGGTTGTATCTCAGGGAGATGGCCCGCGTGCCGCTGCTGACGATCGAAGAGGAGGTCCGGCTGGCCAAGGCCCTCGAAGCAGGGCGCTGGGCGCAGGAGACCCTCAGGCACGATGGGTCTGACCCGACGGAGCGGACGGAACTCGATCAGCGAGTGGGAGCAGGGTTGGCTGCGCGCGAGCACCTGATCAAGGCCAATACCCGCCTGGTGGTCAGCATCGCCAAAAAGTATATGGGACGCGGAGTGCCCTTCCTGGACCTGATCCAGGAGGGCAATCTGGGCTTGATGAAAGCGGTAGAAAAGTTTGACTACAACCGGGGGTATCGCTTCAGCACCTACGCCACCTGGTGGATCCGGCAGACCATCACACGGGCGATCGCCGACCAGGGACGTACGATCCGGGTGCCCGTGCACATGTCGGATCGCATCCGGCGGCTCTACAATACCGCTCGCTCGCTGGAACAAGAGCACGGTCGCCAGCCGACGCCCGAGGAGATCGCCACCGAAATGGACATGGAACCGCGCAAGGTGCAGTGGATGCTGCGGGTTTCGTGGCGCCCGCTCAGTTTGGAACTCCCGGTCGGCGAGGACGAAGACAACGAACTGGGGAATTTCGTCGAGGACGACACGACCCCGACGCCGACCCAGAGCGCCTATCGGCACATGCTGGGAGAGAAGATCGAGGAGATGCTGGCCACGCTGAGCCCGCGCGAGGCGCGTATTCTGCGGCTGCGGTTCGGCCTCTTGAACGGGCGTAGTTATACGCTCGAAGAGGTCGGCCAAAAGTTCGGGCTCACCCGGGAGCGCATCCGGCAGATCGAAGGCAAGGCCTTGCGCCGTCTGCGCCATCCCTGCCGTAGCCGCGCGTTGAGAGACTATCTGGGGTAACGCCATGGGTTGGGAATTCCGTCGTTTCGCCATGATGATGCGCAGCCTGCCGTGGTGGGCAGAGGAGGAGGCCCTCCGCCCGCGATAGGCCGGTGCACGTTTCTGGCCTTACGGCAAACCACCGCCAGCCTCGCTGGCGGTTTTCGTTTATGATGGCCTATGTTGCAATACGCGCTACGCAAGGAGGAACGCCGATGTCTGAACATATTCTCGTCGCCATTGCCTGGCCCTATGCCAACTCCAAGATCCATGCCGGGAACGTCACCGGCTCCCATCTCCCTGGGGACATCTGTGCCCGGTATCATCGCCTGGCCGGCGACCGCGTGCTGATGGTCTCCGGCTCCGATTCGCACGGTACGCCCGTCACGGTGGTCGCCGACCGCGAGGGCAAGTCTCCCCGTGAGGTCTTCGAGCGCTACCATCACGGCTTCCTGGAACTGTTCCAGCGGTTGGGCATCAGTTACGACCTGTTCACCCACACCGATACCGAGAATCACTGGCGCGTGTCCCAGGATTTCTTTCTCACGCTGCTGGAAAAAGGTTACCTGTATACCCAGATACAGGAGCAGATGTACTCTGGGGTGCAGAAGCGCTTTCTGCCCGACCGCTACGTGGAGGGCACCTGCCCGGTGTGCGGCTACGAATTAGCGCGGGGGGACCAGTGCGACCGCTGCAGCACGCTGCTCGACCCGCAGGACCTGCTCCACCCGCGCAGCAAGATTGACGGCAGCACGCCCGTGCTGCGGGAGACGGAACATTTTTTCCTCGACCTGCCCAAACTGGCTCAGGCGGGGCTGGCCGGATGGCTCCAGCAGGGCAAGGAACACTGGCGGCCCAACGTGATCAACTTTGCCCGCCATTACGTGGGGGAGGGGCTGCAAGGCAGGCCCATCACCCGCGACCTGGAATGGGGCATCCCGGTGCCCGTTTCAGGCTGGGAGGGCAAGTGCCTCTACGTCTGGTTCGAGGCGGTCATCGGCTACTTTTCCGCCAGCGTCGAGTGGGCGCGCAATCAGGGACAACCGGAGGCCTGGAAAGACTGGTGGTACGATCCGGCGGCCAGGACGCTCTACTTTATCGGCAAAGACAACATCCCCTTCCACGCCGTCATCTGGCCGGCGGAGTTGATGGGGGTGGAGCGGCTCTACGAGGATGACCCATCTCGCAGGCTCAACCTGCCCTACGACGTGCCGGCCAACGAGTTCATGAACCTGGAAGGGCAGAAGTTCTCCGGCAGCCGGAACTGGGCGGTGTGGATGGACGAGGTGCTGGACCGGTACGACCCGGACGCGCTGCGTTACTACCTGACAGTGGCGATGCCGGAGGCGCGCGACACCGATTGGCTGTGGGACGAGTTCGTGCGCCGCAACAATGACGAACTGGTGGCCACCTGGGGCAACCTGGCGCACCGGGCGCTGACCTTCGCCTACCGGCGCTTCGATGGCCGCGTGCCTGCACCGGGAGTGCTGGAGGATCGGGACGTGCAACTGCTGGCCCAGATCGAGGCCGGCTTCCAACCGGTTGGCCAGTTGATTGCCGGATGCAAATTCCGGGCGGCGCTGGGCGAGGTGATGGCGCTGGCCCGCGAGACCAACCGTTACCTGGAGGAGAAGGGGCCGTGGTTCCAGATCAAGGAGCATCCTGAGGCAGCAGGTACGACGATCTATGTGGCTCTCAAGGCCATTGATTCGCTCAAGGTCCTGTTCGCGCCGTTCTTGCCCTTCTCGTCGGAGCGGTTGCATCAATACCTGGGCTACGAGGGTGCACTCTTTGGCCGCTCGTACACGGCTACGTTCGAGGAGGAACAGGGCCGCGTCCACGAGGCGCTGTGCTACGATGGCCGCGCTGCGACGGGCGGGTGGAAGCCCAGCGAACTGGCCGCAGGACAGGTGCTGCGCCAACCGGAGCCGCTGTTCAGCAAATTGGAGGAGAGCGTAATCGAAGAGGAGCGGGTGCGGCTGGGACAGATGGGCCATTGACATTTTGTAAGGTGGGCAGTACAATCTTGTGGAGGAGCGGAGGGTACCACCGGTCGGGTGGGAAGTGCGGTGACATCATATCAGGAGGGTATAAGGATACATGAACAAGAAAATGTTGGGTGTGCTCATTCTGTTGGCGGTGGCGGCGCTGGCCTGTGCCTGCAATCTCCCGTTTGGGCCTGGGCAGCAGCAGACGCCGCAGCCTCCTCAATCCGACGTCATCTTTCAGGATGACTTTGGCAACTCATCTTCCGGCTGGGAGGTGGGGGATTACGAAGGTGGTAGCGTAGGCTACCAGGGTGGCGCTTATGCCGTCATCTCTGGCAAGACCAACAGCACGATGTGGGGTGTGGCGAACCGCTCGTTCGACAACGTGGCCATCGAGGTGGACGCCACCCAGGTCTCGGCCGGACCTGAAAGCAACAACGACTACGGCGTGATCTGCCGGGAGCAGGGGGACGGCAACGGATACTACCTGCTCGTCTCCGGCGATGGGTTCTATGCCATCCTCAAGTCCGCACAGGACGAGTTCCAGCCGTTGGTGGATTGGACCGAGTCGAGCGCGGTCAACCAGGGCAACGCGACCAATCGTATCAAGGCGGTGTGCAACGGCTCCACCCTGGAACTGTTCGTCAACGGGCAACGCTTGACGAGCGCTGAGGACAGCACGTACACCAAGGGGGATATTGCCCTGACGGCGACGACCTACGAAGACGTAGCCGCCGAGATTCACTTCGACAACCTGGCGGTGAGCAAGCCGTAGCGTTGACTCTGTCTGCCCCGTAGAACGGCCCTCTCTCTGAGAGGGCCGTTTTTTTGGCTGTTGACCCTCCCGCAGGTTCGGCCAGCCTCTGGACCAGGCATCTCAGGTGGCAATCTGCGGGAGGGTAGGCTGAGTAGTATTTGCAGTATGTCGGGGCTTGTGGTATCCTTGACGCTGGACAACTCAGCCTATCCTCCCGCAGGGTACGATAGGCCGTTTGAACCCGCAGGAGGGTTATCACAGACGAAGGAAGGGACACATGGCGCGCTTACACGAGTATCAGGGCAAGGCCCTTCTGGCGCACAAGGGTATCCCGATTCCCCAGGGCCGGGC
>DATKWP010000646.1:0-3705 GCA_035529535.1 Anaerolineae bacterium
CAATCCCCAATCCGCAATCCCCAATCCACCCAGGCCGGCGGCGACGGCCAGGGCGGCGAAGGGGAGCAGCAGATAGGCCATGACGTCCTGGATGGTGTTTAGAGTGAAAAGTAGATGGGTAATGAGGAATGAGGAGATCAAAAGAGCGGGTTTGGGGGTACGGCGGACCAACCGGACCAGGCCCACCACGATGAGCGCAATGACGGGCAGCGGGAATTGAAGGCGCAGCAGGGACCAAAAGACCGACGCCCGGTCGGGTTGGTCAGCCAGGCCGAAGTGAAAGAGATTGACCCGCAGCCCCTGGGCCGTGGTATGCCTCCAGAACCCCTCCCAGGTGCGCATGTCGGTAGGGCCAAACGGCGCACTGGGGCTGCGCAGCGGAAAGTAGAGCAGCGGAGCCAGCCCCAACAAGAGACAACCCACCAGTGCCAGCAAGGTCCGCCACTGGCGCAGGATGCGGGGCCGCGTCACCAGCACGAACAGGCCGTAGGCCGGGACTCCCACCAGCGTGACCGGGTGGTGGGTAGCGGCCAGGCCCAGCGTCAGGGCGAAAGCGGCCAGCCAGCGGTCGTGCCCGGTGCGCCACCAGCGGACCAAGAGCCACAGGTGGGTGACCACCAGCGCCGTGCTGACGATGTGGCCGTTGGCGTGGATGGCGTGCTGCCAGAAGTCGGGGGCGGCGGCGAGGCTCAGGGCCGCGAAGAGCGGAGCAAGAAGCACAGCAGAGATTGGAGATTGGAAATTGGAAATTGGCGAGCCCAGGTCGCGCACGATCAGGTAGACGGCGGTGACCGCCCAGGCCCCGACGGCAGCGGACAGCAGGTTAGTCCGGAACGCCACCGTGCCCACCGGGACGAGCGTCTGCCAGAGTTTGACCAGCAGCGTGTAAAAGGCGTAGCCCGGCGGATGGGCGATACCGAGGATCGCCGGGATGAACTGATACTCGGATGGGTCACCAAAGAGCGTAGCCGGAGCAGCAGTAGCGGCATATAGAGCAAAGGTGACGAGGAAGGTCAGGAAAGGAGCGAGACGCAAGATGGGCCGGATACTGGATGCTGGTCGCTGGTCGCTGGTCGCTGGTCCCTGACTCCTGATCCCTGATCCCTGATCCCTGATCAAATGTACCCCTGCCCCTCCAGATAAGCGATCACCTTCGCCACACTCTCCTCCAGCGTCTCCTGGGCGGTGTGGCAGACGATCTCTGGGTTCTCCGGCTCTTCGTAAGGATCGGAGACACCGGTAAAGTTCTCGATCTCGCCCGCCAGGGCCTTGGCATACATCCCTTTCACATCCCGCTGGGCACACACCTCCAGCGGGCATTCGACGTATACCTCGATAAATTCCCCAATCTCCTGACGTGACAGGTTCCGCCGCTCCCGGTACGGAGAGATGAACGAACAGAGGACCACCACTCCGTTGCGGGTGAGCAATTTCGCCACGAACGTGACCCGCTCAATGTTCTTGTCTCGATCTTCCTTGCTGAACCCCAGGTCGCGGGTCAGGCCCTCGCGTACGATGTCGCCGTCCAGCCGTTCGACTCTGAGACCCCGCCTGCGCAATTCCTGCTCAATCCGTTTCGCGATGGCGGTCTTGCCCGACCCAGACAGGCCGGTAAACCACAGGGTGAACCCGCGTTGATCGCACAATGTTCTGCTACCTCTCAATCTGAGTTTTGATGGGGCCGACGACTGCCCGCAGAGTGGCTTCGGAGACCGCTCCCCGCCGCAATAGCGCGGGAGGGGATACGGTACAGTCGAGGATGGTGGACGGAACACCCTCTCGACAGGGACCCCCGTCGAGGATCAGGCCTATCCGATCCCCCAACTGCTCCTCGACCTCCTGGGCCGTGATCGGGCTGGGCTGCCCCGACAGGTTGGCACTGGTAGCCGCCAGCACGCCACCCGCACCCCGTATCAGGTCACGGGCCAGGGGCAGGTCAGGCACCCGCACCGCGACCGAGGGGCCAGCGCTGATCACGTCCAGTACGCTCTCCGTTTTGGGCAACACCAACGTCAATCCGCCCGGCCAGAAACGGGCGATCAATTGCCTGGCCTGGCGCCTGAAGCGAGGCATCACGACGGCCACACGCTCCAACTGGTCCGCATCGGACAGCAAGAGCGCAATGGGCCGATCGAACGGGCGCTGCTTGGCTTCGTACAGACGGATGACGGCATCCTTGTTCCACGGCAACGCTCCCAGGCCATAGACCGTGTCGGTGGGGAAACCAACCACCCCCCCGGCCTTCAACACCTCGATCGCACGAGGTAGTGCGTTCTCATTCCCTGCGTGGATCACAATCCCGGCCAACATTGACCTGTAAGTATAACACGACTCATACCCACCGTCAACTTGCCAATATGCCTCCTTTCTGGTACGATGTGCCCACACTGTCTAGACAAGGGAGGTCTGGAGCGTGACGCCAATCCGCACTGTTCGATACGTCGCCTTGCAGCGCCGCCAGCGCCGCCGGGCCGAGGAACGGACCGGCCTGCGCCAGTTGCTGCGCGTGGCGGGTATTCTGCTGCTGGCCGTGCTGATCCTGATCGTGGGAACCTTCGTCAGCGGCGTGAGCGCCACCGTCGGCGCCTACGCCTACTTTACCCGCGAGTTGCCTGAACCAGAACAGATCGAGGCCGCCGAGCAGAACTTTGAGACTACCAAGATCTACGACCGCACAGGGCAGACCCTGCTCTACGAGGTGATTGACCCCACCGGCGGCGACCGGACCTGGGTCGCCCTGGACCAGATTCCACAAGACCTGATGTGCGCCACCGTGTCCATTGAAGACCGCAACTTTTGGGAAAACCCCGGCGTCAACGCGCGCGGTATCGCCCGCGCCTTCTGGTCCGATATCCGGGGCCAGCAGATCCAGGGTGGTTCCTCCATCACCCAGCAGTTGATCAAGAACGTCGTCATCGAGCCTGGACGGCGCTACGTCAGCGCGGAAGGCCCCAAGTGGAAGGACTATGAGCGCAAGATTACCGAAATCCTGCTGGCCTATCGCATCTCCCAAAAGTACAGCAAAGAACAGATCCTGGAGTGGTATCTGAACACCAACTTTTACGGCAACCTGGCCTACGGCATCGAGGCAGCGTCGCGGGTCTATTTCGGCAAGAGTGCCAGCGAACTGACACTGGCCGAGTCCGCCGCGCTGGCCGCCATCCCCCAGTTCCCGCGCATGAACCCCTTCGACGACCCGGAGGCCGCCCGCGAGCGCCAGGGCCTGGTGCTGGACGCCATGGTCAGCCTGGGCTGCATCACGTCCGAAGAGGGGGTCGCCGCCAAGTATGAACCCTGGCACCTGGCCAAATTCACCGAACGCTTCGATATCCTGGCCCCTCACTTTTCTGTGTACGCGCGCAAACAACTGGAGCAGATGTTTGGGCCAGAGATGGTGTACAAGGGCGGGCTGCGAGTTTACACGACGCTCGACCTGGACCTCCAGAAGCAGGCCGAATGCGTGGCCCGCGCCCAGGTGCGCCGCCTCTCCGGCGAGGGGGACGACAACGTGATCCAGGATGCCGTCAATCAAGGTTGCACGGCGGCGCAGTTCATGCCGGCTATGAGCGCCTCCAGCGTCGGCGTTGACCATCACGTCAGCAATACCTCCGTCGTCGCCGTCCGCCCCGCCACCGGCGAGATCCTGGCCATGGTCGGCAGCCTCGACTACTGGAACGAGGCCATTGATGGCCAGTTCAACGTGGC
>DATKWP010000647.1:0-8784 GCA_035529535.1 Anaerolineae bacterium
TTTCCTGGCCCTCGACTGGCATAATCCTGTCGCGAGCTACTTTAATACCTCGTTCCTGCCGGCCTATTCGGCCTGGGGTTTTCAGGCCAGCGACGTGGATAGCCCCTTTGAACGGCTGGCGTTCGACCTGAGCGGGCGGCAGTTCCATTCGCTGATGTTCGCCGATCCCCGCCAGGTCATGCCGCGCCTGGCCGCCGAGTACTGGCATCGCTTGCCTGGCGAACTCTCCTGGTGGCTCGTGGGGTTGGCCGGGCTGGGATTGGCCAGCCTGATCGTGCGCCGCTGGCGTGTGGGACTCTTGTTCTTCCTGGCTCTCGCCGTCCACTGGGGATACACGTTCAACTACGACCTGTGGGACCTGTACGTGTTTTTCATCCCCGGCTATTGTATGCTCGCTACTCTGGCCAGTGCAGGGCTGGGGTGGCTGCTGGATGGCCTGGGCCGCTTGATTCCGCAGCGGGTGGGACGGCTGATGGCCGAGGCCGTGTTGGCCGTGGCGGCCCTGGCCGTGGGCGTGTGGCCGGTGTTCGCGCCACGCCTGGAGATGGTACGCGCCGGGTCCCCGGACTTTCCGGCTGATGACCGTTTCAACGGTTACCCCGCCGACGATTATGGCATGAACGGCGTTCACCAGGAGGCTACCACGTTCGTGAGGTGGCTGGACCCAGACGCGATCGTCTTTACCGATTGGTATTGGGCCTACCCCTTCTATTACGCCGCGCACGTCGAACAGGGGCGGACCGACCTGGTCTTTCTGGAGACGATCCCGCAGATGGAGAACAACCGGTTGCCAGATTCGTTCATGCCCTACATTCGCGAGCGGCTGCGCCAGCAGCCGATCTACTTCTCTGAGCGCCGACCCGAACTCGTGAAAGCAGGTTTCACTCTCATCCCTACCCACATTGGGTCCAGGTTGTTATATCGTGTACAATAGCCTTTCTCACCAGCCTCTTGCGCGGCGATCGCTGCCGCTTCTATACCGACTTACCTTTGAAAACGGAGGTGTACCATGACGGCAATCGGGCTATCGCCGTGCCACGCGGCCAGGCCCAAGGTCGGCTTCCTGCCGATTACCTGGCCGGGGCTCTACAAGGCCGCCACCGAGACAGGCGAGGCGTGGATCCAGGAGGGAGACACCCGCATCGCGCTGGATGGTCTCCTGGCCGCCCCAGTGGACGTCGTCGCGCACCAGCGTGTGGTGAGCGAAATCGGCGAGGCGTGCGAGGTGATAGATCGTTTCCTGGCGGAGGACGTGGACTGCATGGTCCTCTTTGTCCAGACCTGGAACTGGGCCGACCGTATTCTCCAGGCGGCCCAGCGTTTTGCCCGCCCGATTATGATGTGGGCTCTGCCCATCCCGCGCTTGTGGTCCATCGGTGGCCTGGCGGTGACACACGGCTCGATGGACGAAGTCGGCATCCCGCACAAGGTCGTCTATGGTCTGCCCGAGCAGCCGGGTCTGATGGACTCGATCGTGCGTTTCGCCCGCGCTGCCCGCGTCAAGAACGTCCTGCGCAGATCCCGCTTCGGCTCCGTCGGCGGCCACGGCATGGGTATCTATACCGGGCCGGTGGACCCTGCCCAATGGCTGCGCGAGTTCGGTCTCAGCGTGGGGTTCGTGGACCAGTACGAGGTGGTGGCCGAGGGAGAGCAGGTCCCGGAGGACGAGGTGCGGGAGTACTATCGCACGCTGCAGGCGGAGTATGGCGCCGTTCCGCCGTATGACCAGGTGACGGAACGGGCCATTCGTCTCTACCTAGGATTGGAGCGCATCATCGCCCGCGAAAAGTTTGACTTAACCGGGGTCAACGACATGTTCGGCCTGAGCGACAACTATTGCTCGATGTGCCTGGCCCAGAGCCGCCTCTCCTCGCGGGGCTTTGTCACCACCTGCCTCAACGACTCGAACGGCGCGCTGACGGCCTACGTCCTGCGCCTCCTCAGCGACGGGCCGCTGTTCACGGCTGACGTGAACCTGGTGGATCGGAAGAGCGGCGTCGTGCGCCTGATTGACGACGGGGCCGGTGCCATCACGCTGGCCAGGGACCCCAAGGAGGTGAAACTCAGTTATCAGCCTCGCCTGGAGTGCAAGGCCAGTGGTGTGTGCACCGGCTTGATCTGCAAGCCCGGCCGCATCACGTTGGCCCGCCTGTCGCGCCTGCAGGGCCGGTACGTGATGCTGATCGCCCCAGGGGAGGCGATTGAGGGTCAAGCGGCCTGGCTGGAGGAGTGTGGCTATCCCATGTGGCCGCACGCCTTTCTCAGGCTGGATGGGGACCTCGAATGTTTCGTGCAGAACCTGCGCTCCGAGTACATCCACATGGCCTACGGCGATCTCAAAGACGATCTGGTGGAGACCTGTGAGTTGTTGGGTATCGAGCCGATCGTCGTTTAGGGGATCGGCCGGCCAGGAGGCGATCGCTGAAGGATAAGGAGTGGGGTGCGAAGGAGGTGATGGCTATCGGGTACAGGAGTTCTCACTATATTGGCTTGTGTGGTTCCGATTTCAAGTAAAAGTGACAGGAGGAAGAAATGAAAACGCGCACCAAGTGGTCTCACTCGCTATTGCTCAGCCTGCTGGCTGCGCTGATGACACTCAGCCTGGTTGCCTGTGGCCAGAAGCCACCTGCGACTGAGGCGCCGCCCGAAGTGACCGCGCCGCCCGCCGAGGGCGAGAAGGTGAGCCTGCGGCTGTGGGCGCACCAGAACCCCACCTTCAACGCGGGCTACGAGGCGCTGATCGCCGCCTACCAGGAGGCCCATCCGGATGTCCAGATCACCCTCGAGACCTTCGAGTACGATACGTACATCCAGACCCTCCAGACGTCCATGCCGTCGGGAGAAGAAGCCGACGTTCTCTCGATGTTCGGCACCTGGACCTGCCAGTACGCCGAGCGGCTGAGCCCGGTTCCCGAGGACGTCATGTCGCTGGCGGAGGCGGAGGACCTCTTCTACGCTGCCCCCCTCGGCGGTTTCACCTGCGACGGCAAACTGTATGGCCTGCCGCAGGAGTTCAACATCGAGTACGGCGGCGTGCTGGTCAACAAGACCATGTACGAGGCGGCTGGCCTCACCTACCCACCCAAGTGGGAGACCATGGACGACGTGCTGAAGGACGGCCAGGCTTTGTCCAAGTTCGACGATGCTGGCGTGATGACCGTGGCCGGCTTCGACTTCAACGCTGGTGACCCCGGTTCCTTCTGGTTCCTCGCCGGTATCATACAGCGCGGCGGCGACTACTGGAAGGCCGATCACACAGGCTTTACCTTCGACACGCCGGAGGCCAAGGAGACGTTGGAGTACATGCTCTCCGCCGTCAAGGATTGGCAAGTGCTGGATCCGGTGCTGTTCAACGACGCGCAGAACTGGGTCGGCAGCGCCTTCTTCGAAGGCAAAGTGGCCATCGGCTACATCGGGCCGTGGGCCGTCTCGATGGGGGTGACCGATTACCCAGACTTTAAGGACGAGTACGGCTACTTTGTCCTTCCAGCGGTTGGGGATGAGCCGATCTTCGTGGCCGATTCCGGCTGGGGGCTAGTCGTCTCACCCAACAGTGAGCACAAGGACGTAGCGTGGGACTTTGCCAAGTTCGTGACTGCCAACAAGGACAATGCCCTCCAGTGGAACATCACCAGCAGCACTATCCCCGCCATCCCCGAGAATGCCGAGTCAGCCGAACTGGCACAGGCACTGCCGTGGATCACGGAGGAACTGAAACAGCTCTCCTACGGCCGTTACATGGGAGGCATGCCCGATCGCGACCTGGTGGTGTACGAGGTTATCTACCCGCACATCCTCAACGCCCTGCAGGAGCTGGAGACGGTGGATGAGGCATTGCAGGCGATTGACGCCGAGGCCAACGCCACCTTCGACTAGATTCCTCGCTTCGCTCGGAATGACAGTCATTCTGAGGAGCGGAGCGGCTCCCCCGTCATTCTGAGGAGCGGCTCCCCTGTCATTCTGAGGAGCGCAGCGACGAAGAATCCCAGGGGCGCAGGCGCGCACAGTACTTGCGCCCCTGGGCAACCTTACGAAAGGAAGCGGGTATGAGTGCGAGCACAGTGAAACGCCGGCTCAGTGGGCTGGCGGCTCAGAAGCGCAGTTTTGTTCTCAGCGTAGCGATCCCGACCCTGCTCTACGAGGCGTTAGGTGTGCTGACGATCGGCTGGGCGCTGGCGTTGATGTTCTTCGAATACGGCCCCGGGCGCGCTGGAGGCCCCATCTTGGGCCTTGGAGGGAGCAATCCGTTCGTGGGACTGGAGCACTTTCGCAATATGATCAGTGGGACGTCGCTGGAGGCGCGCCTGTTCCGCACCAGCCTCAAGAACACGCTGCTCTTTGCTTTTGGTGTGCTTCCCCTCAACCTGGCGATTACGTTGCCCCTGGCGGCGCTCATCGAGTCGGTACGCAGCCGGCTCAAGGTCGCCTTCCGCGCCATCTACTTCCTGCCGGTCGTCACCGCCGGGGTGGGGGTGGCCATGATGTGGGGCTACATCTTCGATCCCCAGTATGGGCTTGTGAATGCTGTCATCCGTCTGTTGGGCGGGACGCCCATCGCCTGGCTGTCTGATCCTCGTGCTACCTTCTTGGGCGTATCGCTGGGTATGTGGGCGGTCATCGTGACGCGCCTGTGGTCAGACTATGGGTACAACCTGGTGATCTTTATCGCCGCCCTGCAAGGTATCCCGGTGCAACTCCGGGAAGCGGCGATCATTGACGGCGCCAACTCCTGGCAAGTCTTCTCGAAAGTGACCGTGCCGTTATTGCGCCCTACGCTCCTGTTCGTCTGCGTGATGACGATGCTCGACGCATTCCAGGTTTTCGACATCATCCAGGTGATGACCCAGGGCGGGCCGAACAACCAGACGCGCGTTCTGATGCTCGACATCTACGAGAACGCCTTCCGTTACCAGCGCATGGGCTGGGCGGCCGCCGTCGGCTTCGTGCTGGCAGTCCTGGTGATGGGAATCACGATTGCTCAGATGCGATTACTGCGCACGGAATGGGAGTATTGAGATGGCAACCAGTCCAGGCACCTATACTCGAAGCGCCCGCAGAGTCAACCCGCTGGATAAAATCCGCTATAGCCTGCAGGGCTACCTGGTCCTCTTGTTTCTCATATTGGGGCTGGCGATGACGTTGATGCCGTTCGTGTGGATGATCCTGGCCTCCTTCAAGATGGCCACCGAGATCATGCGAGTCCCTCCCACGTTCTGGCCGGAGAACCCCACGCTGAACAACTACCAGACCATCTTGCAGGACCCCAAACTTCCGCTCGCGCGCTTCTACTTCAATAGTGCGTTTGTCGCCGTCGCCAACGTGTGCACCAGTCTCTTCACCAGTTCGCTGCTCGGTTACCTGTTTGCCAAGTACGAGTTCCGAGGCAAGCGGCTCTTCTTCGGCTGGTTCATGCTGGGGATGATGATTCCCGGTACGCTGACGATGATCCCCGGCTTCCTGATCCTGGCCAAAGTCGGTCTGCTCAACACGCTGTGGGCCCTGATCGTTTTCAGTGCAGTGAATGCCTTTGGCCTCTTTATGATGCGCCAGTTCATCCAGACGCTCCCCAACGAGTTGCTGGATGCCGCCCGCATAGATGGCGCGTCGGAGTGGCAGGTCTACTTGCGCGTGGTATTACCGCAACTGGGACCGGCGCTGGCGACCCTGGGCACACTGACCTTTATGTCGAACTGGAACGCCTACCTGTGGCCGATGGTGGTCATCACCAAGGTTGAGCGGCGCACGCTGCCCGTCATTCTGACCTGGTACAACTCGCAGCACTCTAGCCGGCCCAATATCACGATGGCGGCCACGGTGATGGTCGTGATTCCCATCTTGATCGTATATTTCTTCTTCCAGCGTTGGATCGTGCAGGGGTTCACTATGAGTGGGATCAAGTGAGGAATGCGGATTGTGGAATGCGGAATGCGGAATGCGGATTGCGGATTGCGGATTGCGGAATGTGGATGACGCGGTGGTTGAAGGGAGTGAGCGCTTGCGGGCTGCTCCTGGCGCTCGTTGCCTGCGCCGGGCAGGCTCCCTCCACTTTGCTTTCTCCGACTCCCGTCCCTGCGCCGGACTGGCTGGCCGTCAACGACTTCCTCTACCAGTTGCAGCGGGCGCGGCTTGAGCGCATCGGTGAAACCGCCTACGACCTGGTGGTCGTACAGATGGGGGCGCCCGGGGGCAGCCGGGAGCGGATCGAGGCTCTCAAGCACAGCCCCGGCGGAGACAAGATCGTCCTGTGCTACGTGAGCATCGGCCAGGCTACGAATCTTGCTCACTACTGGCAGCCGGAGTGGAGCAAAGAGCCGCCCGCCTGGTTGGATGAGACCGACGGGGTCTGGGCCGGCGACTATTGGGTGCGCTACTGGGACCCCGACTGGCAGGCCATCATCTACGGCTCGCCAGAGAGTTACCTGGACCGCGTCCTGGCCCTGGGCTTCGACGGGGTCTACATGGACCGGGTGGACGCCTACGAGTATTACGAAGAGCAGGGACGGGAGACGGCGGCGCGCGAGATGGCCGATTTCATCATCGGCCTCACGAAATATGCGCGGGAGCGCCAGCCGGGCTTTGGCGTCTTTCCCCAGAATGCGGAAGAACTGGGGGTCCGCTTCCCCGATTACCTGGAGACGGTCACGGGCGTCGGCGTGGAGGACCTCTACTACGGCTATCCCCGCGATCACGAACCCTCTCCGCCGGATTGGACGGCGGAACGGGAGGCGGTTTTGGACCAGTGGGTGAAAGGGGGCAAACTGGTGCTGACGATTGACTATACCGGCATTCCCGAACAGATTGACGACGCCTACACCCGCGCCCAGGCGCGGGGATACGTTCCGTTCGTGGCCGTGCGCTCGCTGGGCTTGCTGACCATCAACGAGGGACACGAACCCGATTAGATATGACCGCCGGAACCGTTCCCCCTCACAACTGGGACAAATACGACTTCGGGTCCGGTCCGCCCGTCTCAGACCGGCTGAATCAGGGGCCTTTTCCGTACGAACTGGTGCCCGGCTGGGAGGTGGTCATGGCCACGACCCCCTCGGACGAAGTGGTGCCCAATTTCGGGATGGGACTGGTCACGTACATCTGCGACGAGGTAGGGCCACCCAAGAAGGGTGGCGAATCGCTGGCCCAGTCCATCGAGAACCTGGCCCGCATTCCGCCAGGGAGCAAGTTGTACATCCGGGTAAACTGGAAAGACGTGCAGCAGCGGCCTGGCCGGCTGGACCCGTGCGAGCACTGGATGCTGGCGTTCGAGATGGCCCAGAGGTACGACAAGCGTGTCGGTTTCCGCGTGATGCTGAGCAATCCCGACATCCCCGGCCTGGCCATGCCCGATTTCGTCGCGGAAAAGGTGCCCCTGGTCAGGCTGGGCGAGTGGGCCGGCAAGGTCCAGTACGAGCCGCGCTACGACCACCCGGTGTTTCAGTCTGCCTTCAGGGAGTTGGATGCCCTGCTGGCGGATGCCTACGACGGCCATCCGTTGGTAGAGTACGTGGACACTTTCATGTACGGCTTCTGGGGCGAGGGGCACACCTGGCCCTTCGAGTTCAATCCTTTCCCCGATTACCTGACGGCGGCGCGCACATTCGCCAAGATGTTCGAGGAGCAATTGGCGCACTGGAGAGGCACGCCGCTGACGACCAATACGCAGCCGGATTTCAGCAAGGTCGGCAACTCGGTGCTCCTGGACCGTACCGTGCGCACCCACAACTGGCTGCGCACCGATACCATCTTCATCGAGAACGAGCAGATCGAGGCGCTGAGCAATCGCCCGCCATGGATCGCCGCAGCGGTAGAGGTAGGGATGTCGGATGGTTCGCCGGGGGACCTGAGCGTGGATGAGGGCGTGACGTACACGGACAACGTCATCGCGCACGTGATGGACATCGGCGCCAACTACTGGTCACTGTGGAACTGGCATCGCATATTGGCGGATCGGGTACTGAACTATTACGAGCAATACCCGGGTATGATTGACAAGATGGCGCGCTCAATCGGGTACCGGGTGCGCCCCTCCTGGGTGTGGCATTATCAGCAGGGCGAGTGCCCCGGCCTGGTGATCGGCTTTGCTAACGATGGCATCGCCAGCGTGCCCGGTGTGCTGCGGGTGCACGTGGTGAGTGACGACGGCCAGGTGAACGTTGGCGGCAGCCTCGATCCGGGCTACCCGCTGCCGGGCAAAGTGCGGCAAGCGCAGTTCATCCTGCCGCAGGGGAGCGACTGGAAGGGGTTGAGGTTGAAGGCTGAGATTGAGGTGAAGGGGGTGTGTCATCCGGTGCGCTGGGCCTGCCACCAGAGGGTCAACTCCGACGGCAGCCTCACCCTGCGGCCTACGAAGGGAGTGCACAGTTGAAGCAGAGGGGTGGATCGTGATAGACGCATCGAACCCCGGGCGCGCCCAATCCTGGGGTTGGACCGATATGAACAACCACGCGCTGGCGTTCGAGGAGTTGATGCGCCAGTACTATGACCGCGAAACGTCTTCCTTCCCCAGGTCGTTCGTTCCACCCGGCCACGCCTACTACTACGGGGACGATGGCCGGGGCAGCGAGGCGTCCACCGGTGCCCTGCTCCACACGTATGGCGTCAAGTACGCGAACGGAGATACGGGGGTCGCCACGCAGTTGGGCGAGGGCGGCATTGACCAAAGATGGATGCACCAGTTCAAGGAAGGGAGGAGGTGGACTAGCGGGGAAAACGAGGCTCTGAACACGGATCGGCAGGAGCGGGTGGTCCGATGTACCCATCGGCGTACACCCGTGAGTGCGCGCGCAG
>DATKWP010000648.1:0-5971 GCA_035529535.1 Anaerolineae bacterium
GATTACGAGATCATCCTGGTCAACGACGGCAGCAAGGACCGCACGGGCGAGATCGGCCACGAATTGGAGCAGCGCGTCCCGAATTTCCGGCTGGTAGAACACTATCCGAACCGCGGTTATGGGGGCGCGCTGAAGGCCGGCTTTGCCGCGGCCGCCAAGGAACTCGTCGCGTTCGTTCCGGCTGACAATCAGTTTGACTTCCACGAGGTCAACCGGCTCCTGGAAGGGTTGGCCAGGGCGGACATCGTGTCTGGCTACCGGGCCGAGCGGCAGGACCATTTCGTCCGCAAGTTGAACGCTTTGGGCTGGAACACGGTGGTGCAGGTGCTGTTCGGCACCCTGTGCCACGACATTGACTGTGGGTTCAAGGTTTTCCGCCGCGAGATCCTGGACCACGTGAGCCTGGCCTCCAACGGCGCGATGATTGATACGGAACTACTGGCCGGCGCGAAGGCGCGCGGGTACCGCATTGCCGAAGTGCCGGTGACGCACCTGCCGCGCACGGCGGGGGCAGCCACGGGGGCCAACGTCAGGGTCATCGCCAGGGCCTTCCGTGACCTGGTGCGCTTCCGGCAGCGGCTGAGCCAGGAGTTACGGCAGGAAAGGTAGGGACGGTGAAGCGCTGGGCCGAGGCATTTGACGCTGACGATGCGGAGAAAGCGCTCCGCCAGGCCCAGTACGTCATCAGGCAGGTCGTGGAGATACTGGGGGAATTGGCTGAAGGTGGATCTGCGGTGTAGCGATTGTGGCCACAGCTGGTCTCTAGATCCAGCCCGCTGGTGTTGTGACTGTGGCGGTGTGCTGGAGATTGCGGGTGGGCCGCCCTTCGACCTGACTCGCGTGGACGAGACGGAATATACGCTGTGGCGCTATCAGGCTGCGTTGTCCCTGCCGGACCGTGTGGCCAGGGTGACGTTGGGCGAGGGTTGGACCCCGCTGGTGGCCTCCGATTGGGACGGCCAGCCCATCTATCTCAAGGCTGAGTACCTCAACCCCACCGGCTCTTTCAAGGATCGGGGGGCGGCGGTGCTGGTCGCGGCATTGCAGGCCGTGGGTGTGCAGGAAGTCGTCGAGGATTCGTCGGGGAACGCCGGGGCAGCGTTGGCGGCCTACGTTGCCCATGCGGGGATGCGGTCCACGATCTACGTGCCGGCCCACGCCTCGCCGGCCAAGCAGGCACAGATCGCAGTCTACGGGGCGCGCGTGGTCCCCGTGCCCGGACCCCGCAGCGAGGCCACGCGAGCGGCGCGCGAGGCTGTCCAGCAGGGTGCGGTCTACGCCAGCCACGTCTATAGCCCCTTCTACGTGCAGGGAACGAAGACGATCGCCTTCGAACTGTGGGAGCAGTTGGATGGCCGCGCACCGGATAGCCTCGTCGCGCCGGTGGGCCACGGTTCGTTGTTGCTCGGGCTGTACCGGGGCTTCCGGGAGTTGTTGTCGGCGGGACTGATCGAGCGGTTGCCGCGACTGTTCGGCGTGCAGGCGCAGGCGTGCTCGCCTCTGGCGCGCGTCTGGGAGCGCGGTCTGGCCGGCGTGGAGCCGGTCGAGGAAAGAGAGACCGTCGCGGAGGGGGTGGCGATCGCCGCGCCACCCTGGTGGCGGGCCATATTGGCCGCTGTGCTCGCAAGCAGCGGTGCGCTGTTGGCCCTGCCAGACAAGGAGACTCTGGCCGCACAGCGGAAACTGGCGCATCAGGGGTTCTACGTCGAGCCGACCTCCGCGTTGGCCGTGGCGGCACTGGATCACCTGCAAGGCCATCTGGGCGACGTGCCGGTCGTCGTGCTGACAGGGAACGGGCTCAAGAGCCCATAGAGGATTGAGAGACCATGGAACAAGGCCGGGATCAGGGATCAGGGGGCAGGGAGCAGGAATCAGGGAGCAGGGACCAGGGACCAGGGACCGGTATCCAGCATCCAACATCCAATCTCCAATCTCCACCCTTAGATCTGGACTCTTTCCAGCAGCGCATCGGGTATTCCTTCCGTGACCCCGCCCTGCTCCTGTGTGCTCTCACCCATTCCTCCTACGTCAACGAGCACCCAGAGGAGGAGGCGAGCGACAACCAGCGCCTCGAGTTCCTGGGCGACGCGGTGGTGGACTTTATCGCTGGTGCGTGGGTCTTTCGCCGCTATCCCGATTTTGACGAGGGGCAGATGACGCGGCTGCGGGCGGCGCTGGTGTGCACCGAGATGCTGGCCCGCCTGGCCCGGCAGGCGGGGATCGGGGAGGCGTTGCGGGTGGGGCGTGGGGAAGAGGACGCAGGGGGGCGGGAGCGGGACGCCAACCTGTGTGACGCCTTCGAGGCGCTGGTGGGAGCGCTCTACCTGGACGGCGGCCTTGCGGCGGCGGAAACGTTCGTCGAATCGCTGATCGGGCCGGTGGCCGAGGCGACGCTGGCGGCCGAAACGTACTGGGATGCCAAGAGCCGCCTCCAGGAATGGAGCCAGGCGGAATTGGGAGTCACCCCGCGCTACCGCATCGTGGCCGAGGAGGGGCCTGACCACGCCAAGACCTTCGTGGCCGAAGTGCTGCTGGCCAAGAAGGTGGCGGGGCAAGGGTACGGGCCGAGCAAACAGGCGGCCGAGCAGTCAGCGGCCCAGGCGGCCTGGGAATCGCTGAGCGAGCGGGAGTCCGCCTCGGCGTAACTTGATCGCTTGCTTCCAAGTTCTAACTTCCAACCTCCAACCTCCAGTTTGCCATCTCTCCCCAAGCGCGGTATACTGCGTGCTTGAACGCCTATGTACCTCAAGCATTTGAGCCTCCAGGGCTACAAGTCCTTCGCTACCAAGACCGAATTTCTGTTCCCCACCGGGGTCACGGCCATCGTCGGTCCCAACGGGTCAGGCAAGAGCAACGTCGCCGACGCCATCCGCTGGGTGTTGGGGGAACAGAGCCTGCGCTCCCTGCGGGGCAAGTCCACCGCCGACATGATTTTTGCCGGCGGACAGCGCCGCCCGCGGGCCGGCATGGCCGAAGTCTCCCTCACGCTCGACAATGCCGACGGCTGGCTGCCGATTGAGTTCAGCGAGGTCACGTTCACCCGCCGCGCCTATCGCTCCGGCGAGAACGAGTATCTCATCAATGGGGCGCGCGTGCGCCTGCTCGACATCGCGCAACTGCTGGCCGAAAGTGGCCTGAGCCAGCGGGCGTACACCGTCATTGGCCAGGGGCTGGTGGATGCGGCGCTCTCGTTGCGACCCCAGGAACGGCGTATGCTGTTCGAGGAGGCTGCCGGCATCGGCCTCTACCGCGCCCGGCGGCAGGACGCCGTGCAGCGCCTGGATGAGACCCAGCACAACCTGGAGCGCGCCTACGACATCGTCAGTGAGATCGCCCCTCGCCTGCGACGGCTCGAGGCAGAGGCCGCGCGGGTGGAGGAACACCGTCGGCTGAGTGCCCACCTGGAACGGCTGCAGTTCACCTGGTACGGCTACCAATGGGGGCGCCAGCAGCAGGCCCTGGTGCGTGAAAAGGAGAAGGTTTCTGTGCTGGAGTCGAGCCTGGAAACGCAGCAGGTGGAAGTGTCGGCACTCGGCGAGCGGTTGGTGCAACTGCGCCAGCACGAGGGGGAATTGCGTGCCCGGTTGCGCGACTGGCACCGCGAGAGCGCCGACCTGCACGACAAAGCCAACGAGGTCCAGCGGGAACTGGCGGTGGCGGAGGAGCGGACGCGGCTGCTGAAGGGCCAGCGCGAGGAGTTGGTGGCCGAACTTGGACCGCTGGATGGCCAACACCAGGCGCAGGCGGAGCAGGTCGCGCAGACCCGTGCGCTCCGCACGCAGGTAGAGCGTGAACTGGCAGAGCGCAAGGGGCGACTGGTGTCCTTGGAGCGGGAGTGGGCAACCGTCAAGGAGCAGGCTCAGGAACCTGTCCGGCAGCGCGCCCAGGTGGAGCAGGAGTTGCGGGCCTGCCGCGTGCGGTTGGAACGGCTCAACCAGGCGCTCCTCAAAGCCCATGCCGAGGCCGCCCACCTGGGCAGCGAGCAGGCGGTGGCGGAAGAGCGCCGGCGGCAGAACCAGGCCCGGCACGCCGAGGTGCTGGCCGAACTGGAGCCAGTGGGTGTGCAACGGGCGGCGCAGGCGGAGCGAGCGGCCCAGGCCCGTGCGCAGTGGGAAGGGCTGGAACGAGACCGGGCCGAGCGCAAGGGGCAGTTGGCGGAATTGGAGCGGGAGTGGGCGGCGGCCCAAGCCCGGGCGCTGGAACCCGAGCGGCAGCGGGTGCAGGTGGAGCAGGAGTTGCACGCCCAGCGAGTGTTGGTGGACCGGTCCAACCAGGCGCTGCTGGAGGCCCGCGCGCTTGCTTCGCGCCTGGCGGGGGAGTACGACGCGTTGAGCCGCATGCGCACGACCTCGGCTGCCACCAATGCGGGGGTGCGGGCTCTCGTCCAGGCGAACCTGGACGGGGTCCTGGGGCCGCTGGCGGCGCTGATCCAGGTGCCTGCGCAGTGGCAGCGTGCCATTGAGGCAGCGCTGGGGGACGATCTGCAAGCAGTGGTGGTGGAACGGGCATCCATCGCCGAGCAGGTGCGCTCCATCGTCGAAGCCGCAGGCGGGCGGGTGACGCTGTTGCCGTTGGATGGCCTGCGCCCACCCTCGCCGTTGCCGGCGGGGGCGCTACGGGCCGCCGACGCGGTGACCTGCGCAGGGGACGCGGACAAACTACGTCCGTGTGGCGAGCGAGTGCGGCCGGCCGTCGAAACGGTGCTGGGAGCGGTGGCGCTGTGTGAGGACCTGGCGGCGGCCCAGGCGTTGCTACCAGGTATGCCGCCAGGCAGCCGGTGTGTGACGGCCACAGGGCTGGTGCTGCGGGCCGATGGTGCCCTCTCGGTGGGGCAGGTGGAGGGCGGGGGCCTCACGGATGACGGCATCCTGGCGGATGCGAGGGCCAGGCGAGAACTTGCGGCCCGGGTCGAGCAGGCGCAACGACGTGCGCAGGAGATCGAGGAGCGGCAGCGTGCAGAGGCTGGCCAGGTGGCGGCGTTAGAGGCCCGGCTGCAAGAACTGGCCCGTGAGGCAGCCGCCGCCGGCGCAGAGGCAGCACGGGTCGAACGGGAGCGGCTAGGGCCGGCTCGTACCGAGGCCGCGGTGGTCGAGGAGGCACTGCGCAGCCACCGCGCCGCCTTGCAGCGAGAGGAGACGTTGCTGGAGCGGCTCGAGGCACAGGTGGCCGCCTTGCACCAGCAGGTTGGCGAACTGGAGTCGGAGCAGGCGGTGCTCGCTGCCCGCCTCCAGGGAGCACAGGCCGGAGGACAGCCGGTGGAGGTCCAACTGGGGGAGGTAAGCGCGCTGGCAGGACCGGCCGGCAAGGGGCAGGTCCCGCAGACGTTCCAGGCCCGGCTGGAGGAGACTCAGCGCCGCTCCCAGGAGATCGAGGGGCAGCAGCGCACAGAGGCCGATCAGGTAGTCACGCTGGAGGGCTTGCTGCACGATCTTGCCCGGCAGGCCGCATCCGCCAGCGAGGAGGCGGCACGCTTCGAGCGGGAGGTCGTGGGGCCGGTCCGCACCGAGGTGGCAGTCGCCGAAGAGGGGGTACGTAACCAGGTGGCGGCCCTGCAACGGGAGGAAGGGCTACTGAACCGGCTGTGGGCGCAGATCTCTGCCCGCCGGCAGCGGGCCGGAGAGTTGGAGGTCGAGCAGGCAGCCGTTGCTACCCGCGTCCAGGAGTTGCGGGCGGAGGCCGCGCGGCTGGAGGAGCAACTGGAGCAGGTGCGCGCCCGCATCCAGCCGGCCGAGGAGGACCTGGCCCGCTTGCATGACGAGCAGGCGGCGCTGGAGGAGCGCGAGCGGCGGGCGCGGGACCGGCTGCGCGACGTGGAAACCCGCCGGGATCACGGCCAATTGGACGTCGCTCGTCGCCAGGACGAGTTGAAGATGCTGGCCCGGCGGATCGAAGAGGACCTGGGGATGGTCGAACTGGAACTGGCGGAGAGCGTTACCGCGCAGGCTCCGCTCCCCCTGCGGCCGTTGGTCTC
>DATKWP010000649.1:0-6072 GCA_035529535.1 Anaerolineae bacterium
CTCCACGTCCGCCCCCACGTCCGCCTCGGCAGCCTGCTCCCCGCTCCCTGCCGCCTGCCACATCCCCATCTCGAAGCGGTAACCCACCCTGGCGACGGGGATGACGGTGCGCCCCGCCGCGGTCACCGGTTCGCCGAACACCGCGTTGACGTTCACCTTCTCCCGCAACTCCGCGAGAGCGTCGAGCAACCCCTGCACCTTGTCCTCCATCACTCACCCTCCAACTTCAACTCGTAATGCGTGATGCGTGATGCGTAATTCGTGGTCCGCATTCCTCATTCCGCATTCCTCATTCCTCATTCCTCATTCCTCATTCCTCATTCCTCATTCCGCATTCCGCAATCCACACGATCACCATTGCCAGCAGCGGGACGAGGAGTGCAACCAGGAACAGCCCGATCAGGGTGTGAACTGTCCTGTCTCGGATCGCGAACCGGCGCTCGCCCGTCGCGCTCCGCTCCACCACCGCCACCGGGTGCAAGCGCACGAAACCCCCGCCCTGCCCGGCCACCCCGTCCGCACCGACGTACGCTCGCCGCTCCACGCGCCTGGTCACCCGTACCACCGGCACCAATTCCCGCTCCCCCACCCGCACCCCCTCCCCCTCCACCACCTCACACGCACCCATCATCTACCCTCCATTTCCAATCTCCAACCTCCAATCTCTAATCTCCATTCTCCATTCTCCATCCTCTCATCCCTCCCTTCTCACCATCCTCTCTACCATCCCCACCTCCTCCTCCCGTGTCCTCACCCTGCCGTCCAGCCGGGCCTCGCGCAGCGCTCCCAACAACTCTCGGAACAGCGGGCCGGGTTTCAGCCCCATCGCCCGCAGGTCGTCGCCGGTGAGTGCCGTCTCCACCCGCCGCCACTCGCTCTGATAGCGCTCCAGTCGCTCCCGCAGCCGCTTGTTGTCGGCGGCGATCCAGGCCACCGCCAACACCCGGGCCGGGTATGGCTTCAGCAGGCGATAGACGGCGCTGGGCCGGCGCGCCTTCCCCAGTTGCGCTAGCACGTCCTTCAGTGCGGGCAACACGCGCAGGTCCTCTGTGTCGTCCCGTTTCACCTTGAGACGAGACGCCAACTCCTCCACCTCCTGGCCACCCAGCCGGTACGCCAGCAAAGCCAGGTGGAGGAAGGAGACGTCTTCGGGAATCAGTCCCCAGGTCTCACCCTGGGCCTCCGCGCGCGGAGCCTCGCTGCGCCAGGCCTCGGCCTGCACGATGCCGGGCCTCAACTCTTCGCGGATGCTACGATACCTGCTCCGCAGCCACCTGTCGCAGTGCAGGCTGGGGTGGACGTAGGCCAGTACGCCCAATTCCTCCAGCCGGCACAGCCCCCGCTCCGGCTCCGGCTCGTCGAAGATCAGTTCCAGTTCGTGGCGGATGCGGTCGCCGCTGACTCGCTTCAGCAACGGCAGCGCGTCGGCGATCAATCCTGCGCTGCGCTCGTCCAGGTGAAATCCCAGCCGGCTCTCCAAGCGTGCCGCGCGCAGGATGCGCGTGGGATCGTCCACGAAACTCAGGCTGTGCAGCACCCGGACCACACCGTCCTGGAGGTCGGCCTCGCCGCCGTAATAGTCCAACAGTTCCCCCCAATGCTCCGGGTCGAGCCGGATGGCCAGCGTGTTGATCGTAAAGTCGCGCCGGTGCAGGTCCTGCGTGATCGAGCTGCGCTCCACCTGTGGCAGCGCCGTGGGGTGCGTGTAGAACTCAGTGCGCGCCGTCACCAGGTCTATGCTGACCGGCAGGGGCGCAGCCGGCGCGTCGCCGGCCACCTCCCGCCACACGCGCGGCGAGAGGAGCCACTTGGCGGTGCCGAAGCGTTTGTGCATGCGCACCCGGCCCCCCAGTTCGGCCGCCAGGCTGCGCGCCAGCGCGATGCTATCCCCCTCGATCACCAGGTCCACGTCCACGATGGGCTGGCCCAGCAACAGGTCCCGCACCAACCCGCCCACAAAGTACGGCACGCATCCCATCTCCCTGGCCTGCTGCGAGACCCGGCGCACCAGCGCCAGTACCGGGGCGGAAAGCGACCGTTCCAGCAGGGCGATCACCTCGTGGCGCCGGGGTGGGGCGGGGGGCGTGCCCCACTGCGTGATCAGATCGGTGCGGGTGACCACCCCCACGATGCGCTCCCCCTCGACGACCGGCACCTGGCCCCAGCCGCTTTCGATCATCGTCCGTTGCAGGTGCGCCAGCGAATCGGTGCTACTCACGGCGACCTTGCCCGCCTCCATCACCTGCGTCACCGGGACCTCCGCCATGGCAAACTGCAGGGCGCGGTCCACCGCTCGCCGCGTCAACAGCCCGATCACGTTCCCGCGTGCCACCACCGGGTAGCCCTCGTGGCCGGTGCGTCGCATCCGCTCGTACGCATCGGCGACCGTGTCCTGGGGGGAGAGCACCTGCACCCCCCGCGACATCACCTGGGCCACGGTCACGCTGGGACGCACGACCTCCGGCAACGTGCGCCACAACTCCTCGCGCACCCCCTGGAGCGAGCGGGCGCGGATGAGGGCGGCGGCGGCGTGCTTGTGCCCTCCGCCCCCGAAACGGGCCGCCACGGTAGAGACGTCAATGTCGTCGGTCGTGCTACGGGCTACCAGTTGGATGCGCTTGTCCAGCGCGACCAGTACGAACAGCGCGGACGGTTCCAGCAGTTCCCGCAGTTTGTGCGCCAGCGTTGAGATCTCCTCCGAGAACCCTGGCGCTTCGGCCCAGGCAATCACCACGGTGTGTCCCTCGATCTCGTGGGTTTCGCTCTGCTCCAGCAGCCGCTCGTACAGTTCGCGCTGCTCCGGCGCGAGCGGGTGGTGGATGAACTCGTTGACGACGGTGAGGCTGGCCCCCTGTTCCATCAGCCAGGCCGCGGCCCGCACGTCCCGCGCAGTCGTGGTCTCGTAGGAGAGGGAGCCGGTATCCTCGTGGATGCCCAACAATAACAGCGTGGCCTCGCTGCTCGTCAGTTTCTTCAGGAACCGTGCCGAGATCGCCTCGACCAGTAGCGTCGTCGTCGCCCCGATCGGCTCGCCATAGTAAGTCCAGTGAGCGGGCAGGTCGCGGGCGCGTTCGTGGTGGTCAATGATGTCCACCTTCATGTCGCGCCCCATGCCCTTGAGCGTCGTCATGCTCTGGGCATCTACCAGGACGACGCGCCGGATGCGGCCGCGGGAGAGTTCGCCGGGCTCGACGAAGGGCAGCTCAGCGCCGTAGAGCGCCAGGAAGGTCCGCCCATTGCGGTTGATGCGCCGGGGCAGCACCGGCGTGGCAGCCGGGAACAACTTGCTCGCCCCCAACAGGCTCGCAATGGCGTCGAAATCCGCGTTCTCGTGGGTCATGATGACTTCCACGCTCATTCTCCCAGTGCCTCCAGTTCTCACTTCCGTATAGTCTCGATCCTACCGTTGTTCGCCCGCTGCAGTTCCCGTGGTGCCACTTTCATCAGCGCGGTCTCGCTCCCGCCGCCCGTGTACACCACCTCCTTCTCGAACACTCTCGGATCAATCAGGAACGTCGCCGGGTAGCCGAACGACGGCGTGCCCCCACACGGGTACCCGCTCTTGTCGAGAATTTCCTGGGCCGTCGCCAGGCGGGGTGGGGCGATCCCCAGCACCTGCCCCACGCGCTCGAGGCTGACCCGATCCTCTCCCTTCACGATGGCCACGATCAGGTTCCCCTCCGCGTCCACCACGCAGATGTTCTTCACCAAGTCGTCGGCCGCCGCGTTCACCGCGCGCGCGGCCTCCGCCACCGAATGGCACGACTCCTGGAAGGACAAATGCTCCGCCTGAATCTGTTGTTCGGCCATGAAACGGTGCAGTCTCTCTTCGTAAGGGTTCGACATCACCACCTCCACTCCAGCCCTGATTATAGGCATCCTGGCGGGGAGGTCAAGCAGGGGAGAGTGGTACTACAACGGATTGGGAAAGGAACGGAGGGAAGGGAGGGAAGGGAAGGGATGTGTTGACGGAAGCACGTCTCGGGCTATAATCCTACCCAGTTACGCATTACGCATTACGGATTACGCATCACGTTTCACGTTTCACGTTTCACTTTTCCAGGAGGCACATGCTATGAAAACCATTGACCTGCGCAGTGACACCGTCACCCACCCGACGCCCGCCATGCGGGAGGCCATGTACAGGGCGGAGGTGGGGGACGACGTCTTTGGCGAAGACCCTACCGTCAACCGGCTGGAGCACATGGCAGCGGAGCGTATGGGCAAGCAGGCCGCCCTCTTCGTCGCCAGCGGCACCATGGGCAACCTGGTTGCCCTCCTCACCCATTGCGGACGGGGCGACGAGGTCATCCTGGGCGATCGCAGCCATACCTTTCTCTTCGAGCAAGGCGGCATGGCGGCCCTGGGGGGCATCACGCCCCGCCCCATCCCCAATCAGCCGGACGGCACGCTGCGGCTGGAGGACGTCGCGGCCGCCATCCGGCCGGACGACGCCCACTTTCCCCGCACGCGGCTGGTCTGCCTGGAGAACACGCACAACGTGTGCAATGGGAGCCCATTGACCGCCGAATACACCGCGCAGGTGGCCCAGGTGGCCCACGGCCACGGTCTGCGCCTCCACGTGGACGGCGCGCGCATCTTAAACGCGGCGGCCGCCCTGCGCGTAGAAGCGCGCGAACTCGTGCGGGAGGCCGACTCGGTCACCTTTTGCCTCTCCAAGGGGTTGTGCGCGCCGGTCGGCTCCCTCCTGTGCGGCGACGCCCCCTTCATCGCCGAGGCGCGCCGCTCGCGCAAAGTCGTCGGCGGTGGCATGCGCCAGGCCGGCATCCTGGCCGCGGCCGGCATCGTGGCCCTGGAACAGATTGCCCCCCGCCTGGCGGAAGATCACGCGCGGGCCAGACGGCTGGCGGAGGGACTGGCGCAGATACCGGGGGTGGAGGTCGGCCCGGTGGCGACCAACATCCTCTACTTCTGGCTGACGGACGAGGTCTCGAAGACCCCAGAGGAAGTCGTGGCGGCGCTGGCCGAGCGGGGGGTACGCGTGCTCGGCCGCATAGACGGCCGCTTCCGGGCCGTGACGCACTATTGGATCACCGACGAGGACGTCGAGCGGACGGTCCAGGCCTTGCGCCAGGCTGTGCTGGGCGGCTGATGCCGCCTGTGCAGGTGCTCGCTTGCGCGGGTGGCCCTGGTTTTTGAGTTTATGCAAAGTATGCTATAATGCCCCCCACATTCGAAAGTGGATTCGCGACAAGGAATGGACGATGCAGGCGCAGGTGAATAATTTCCTCCACGCGGTGGCAGTCGAGAAGGGCTACTCTAACCATACCGCTGAGGCCTACCGCAACGACCTCACGCAGTTCCTGGACTACTTGAAGGACGAGGGGTTCTCTGCCTGGCGAGACGTTGGCCGTGCCCGCATCCTGGACTACGTCTTGCACCTGAAGGAACGCGGATACGCCTCTTCGACCGTAGCCCGCAAAGTGGCGGCGGTCAAGTCGTTCTTCCACTTCCTGGTCGCCGATGGCGTGCTGCGGGATGACCCCACGGCGGCGGTAGATTCACCGGCCGTGAACAAGCATCTGCCTCGTCCTCTCAGCCCGGAGGAGACCGCCCTCCTGCTGGCAGAACCGGCCAGGTCCAACACGCCCAAGGGGCTGCGCGATCGGGCGCTGCTCGAACTCCTGTACGCCACCGGCATGCGGGCCAGCGAGGTCATCGGGCTCGACGTCAACGCCGTGGACCTGGACGCCGGCACGGTGCGCTGCCTGGGCAAGGGGAACAAAGAGCGCATCCTGCCGCTCTACGAGCGGGCGCGCGAAGCGCTCGTCGCCTACCTGGAGGGCGGGCGCGCCAAGTTGCTCCACGGGCACCGCGAGACCGCCTTGTTCGTCAATCACCGCGGGCAGCCCCTGACTCGCCAGGGGCTCTGGTTGATCGTCAAGGAATATGCGGCGGCCGTTGGCATCGCACACAAGGTCACCCCCCACATGCTGCGCCACTCGTTCGCCACCCACATGCTCGATGGGGGGGCTGGGCTGCGCGAGGTCCAGCAATTGCTGGGCCACGCCAACATCTCCAGCACTCAGATCTACACCCAGGTTTCCACCC
>DATKWP010000650.1:0-9457 GCA_035529535.1 Anaerolineae bacterium
GTGCTGGCCCACGCTCCATCTCGCAGGTAGCCCCGGCCCTCGGCCAGCATGGCCCCCCATTCGGGCGCACCCGGCGGCGCGCCCAGGCCCAGGAAGGTGAGCGCGGCCCCGTTCAGCAGCACCCACCCCAGTTGGGTCGCGGCGAAGGCGATCAGCGGGGCAGCGGCGTTCGGCAGCACGTGGCGGACCGCGATGCGCCACGGCGTGCATCCCACGGCCCGCGCCGCGTCCACGTAGGGCTGCACGCGTACCTCCAGCGCCGCGCTGCGCACCACCCGCGCGTAGGCCGGCGCCGCCGCCACTCCCACCGCCACGGCCACCGCGCCCATCCCTGGCCCTAACAGCGCGACCGCCGCCATCGCCAGCAGAAGACCGGGGAACGCCAGCAGCGCGTCTACCACCCGCATCACCAGCGCGTCAACCCAGCCCCCGAGCGTGCCGGCCACCAGCCCCACCGGCAACCCCAGCCCCACCGCCACCGCCAGCCCGGTCAGTCCCATCCCCAGCGTCCAGCGGCCGCCCCACAGGATGCGCGCCAGCACGTCCCGTCCCAGGAGGTCGGTCCCCAGCAGCCGCCCCGGCCCCGGCCCCAGGAGCGCGTGCGCCGTGTCGGCCGCCAGCGGGCCGGCGGGGGCCAGCACTGAAGCCAGGCCCGCCCCCAGCCCGGCCAGCGCCAGCCAGCCCAGCGCGGCCAGCGCGACCGGTTGCCGCAGGAGCGGGCGCCGTGGCAGAGCAGCCCACTCGATCACGCCAGCCCCTCCCGCAGCCGGGGGTCGAGCCAGGCCTGCGCCAGGTCGGCCGCCAGGTTGGCCAGCACGTAGGCGATCGCCCCACACACGACCACGCCGCGCACCACCGGCAGGTCTCGCCAGACGATCGCCTCCACCGCCAGTTTTCCCAATCCCCGGCGGGCGAACACTGATTCCGTGACCACCGCTCCGCCCAACAGAAAACCCAACTGGAGGGCGACCACGGTGAGGGCCGGGGCCAGCGCCGCGCGGAGCACGTGCACGCACAGCACGCGCTGCGACGGCAGTCCCCGCGCACGCGCCGCCAGTACGAACGGCTCCCCCATCACCTCCACCACGCGCGCCCGCACCAGCCGGGCGATGGAACCGGACAGCGCAAAGCCCAACACCAGCGCCGGCAGCACCAAATGGCGCAGTCCGCCCTCTCCGGTCGCGGGCAGCCAGCCCAGTTGGAGTGAGAATAGAAGGATCGCCAGGATGCCCGACCAGGAGGTGGGTGTGGAAAGTCCCACCGCCGCCACCGCCGTCACGGCGGTGTCCAGCCAGGTGGACCGCCGCACGGCCCCCAGGATGCCCAGCCCCAGCCCCAGTGCCACCCCGACCAGCATGGCGGCCACCGCCAGTTCGACCGTCGCGGGCAATTGCTCCAGGATCATGCGGCTCACTGGCCGGCCGTGGAGCCAGGACCGCCCCAGGTCGCCCCGGGCCAGGTCCATCAGGTAGCGGGCGTACTGCACCAGGAACGGATCGTCCAGGCCCAGTTGGGCCCGCCGCTCCGCGATTTCTTCAGGCGTGGCCCCGGAAGCGGCCAGCAGCGCCTGGGCGGGGTCACCCGGCGCCAACTGCAGGCCCACGAAAGCCAACGTCGCCGCTAACCAAAGGACGAAGGCTGCCTGTACCAGCCTTCGTCCGATGTACCTCGTGATCATAGCATGATTCCAGAACTATGCAACGGCGTTCTGGCCCGTTGACTACAGACTCTCGTAGTCTATCTGCTCCTTCCGTCGCACTCGCAGGATGAGCACCTGTCTCGGATCCTCCTCTATCCGGTACACGATACGCCATTGCTTCGCCAGCCAGATCCGAAAGACGCTCGGCTTGGTGCGCAGTTCTTTGGCACGAGGAGGACGAGGGTTTTCTTTCAATCCTCGAATCAACTGTCTGACCTGGGCGCGCACATAACCAGGTAGGGCCTCAATCTCCTTTCGGGCAGGCGGGATGACTTTAACGTCGTAGCTCACCGCCTGCCTCGGCTTTGTCTAGTTCGGTCTCGAAATCTTCCCACTTGGCCCAAGTTTCTGGTTTGTCGCCGTATTCCTCCAGCATAGCCAGCGCTTCATTAAGAAGTTCCTCGTCACCCGCAGGGTCATCCGGTCCCTCGTGGCTCCAATCATCGAGGATAGAAGGCGCTGGCGAAGGTGCCACGCATGCGAGTTCTTCGCGTACTGCCTCGCGCACTACGCGCCGGATGAGATTCTCCAGGTCGGTCAGACTAATGGTGATGGCGGCTTCGGTCGCAGTTGCACTCATAGCGCACTCCCCTTTCACCGCGAATTATACCCCTCTTGTCCACCGGCTGCAATCACACTGGCCGGTGTCATCCCACACCCTACGCAACACGGAACACGCAACACGCCACACATACCACGCATCACGTCTTACGCATTACGCATTCACTCCTTTCCCGCGTCAACCAACCACGGGAACCATCCCTGAGAGTCGAACCGCAGTCCCTGTACTCGATTGTTGACGCCGTTCAGGTTCACGTAATCGCGGATCGGGATCACCAGCGCCTGGTCCATCACCCGCAGTTGCACCTGGCTATAGAGCGCCGCCCGCTCCGTCCAGTTGGACGTGCGCGCCGCCGTCTCGAGCCAAGCGTCGAGTTCCGCGTCGCTGGCCTTCGACCAGTTGAACCCGCCCTGCGAGTGGAAGAACTTGCGCAGAATGTCGGGATCGCTGCCCGAGAGGTTGAAGGGAATCAGATGGTGCTCCCCTTTGCCCGCCAGTTCCAGTGCTTCGGGGTAACTCACCACCTTGCTGTCCACCCCGATCCCCAGTTCTGCCCACTGGGCCGCCAGCAACTGCCCTACCTCTGGCATGGAACCCCAGCCCATCAGGTACAGGTCCAGCACTAGCGCTGCCCCGTCGTGGTCGCGGACGCCGTCGCCGTCACTGTCCTTCCAGCCGGCCTGCTCCAGCAGCGCCGCCGCCTGGGCCGGGTCGTAGCCGTAATACTCCTGCACCTGGCGCTCGTAGCCCACCGTGGCCGCCGCCAGCGGCCCATAGGCCACCGGCGAGGTGTCCCGAAAGATAGTGGAGACGATGGCCTGCCGGTCGGTCCCGTACAGCAGTGCCTGGCGCACCAGGGCGTCGTCCAGCGGCGGGCGAGCCGTGTTCATGAAGAACATCAGCGAGACGCCCGGTATGGGCACCGCCTCGATGCGGAAGTTGCCGCTCTCCTTCAGCCGGACCGCATCCTGGGGCGGAATCTCTCCCATCACGTCCGCTTCCCCCGTCTCCAGCGCGGGCGAGCGGGTGGCCGGATCGGTGAAGAAGCGGAACTCGACCTCCGCCGGTTGAGCCCTCTTGTGCTGGTAGGTGGGCGGCCCCCAGGCGTAAGCGGGGTTGCGCCGGAGCAGCAGATGGTCCCCCGGCACGTATTCGGCGAGGACGAACGGCCCACTGCCCACCTGGTGCAGTTGGTATTCGGTTCCCCATTTCTCGACCGCCGCCGGAGAGGCCATTCCCAGGTAGACCTGGCTCAACGAATCCAGCAATGGGGCGAACGGTTCGCTCAGGTAGATGCGGACCGTGGTTTCGTCTACTACTTCGACCCGCTCGTAGGGGCCGAGCATAAAGCGCGCCTTTTGGGAGGCCAGGTCCGGGCTGGTGATGCGCTCGAGATTGAAACGTACCGCCTCCGCGTTGAAAGGGGTGCCGTCGTGGAAGGTGACGCCCCGGCGGAGGTAAAAGGTGTAGACTAATCCGTCGTCGGAGGTCTCCCACCGCTCCGCCAGGCCCGGGACGAACTCCCCCGTGGCCGTGTCCCGGTAGACCAGCGTGTCGTACACCGAGGTCAGTGGGATGCCCAATTCCGACGAGGCGTTGACGTGGGGGTCAATTCCCGAAGGGGCCAGCGTCAGGCCATACACGATGCGATCACCGGTGGCAGGCGCGCCACAGCCCACCAGGAAGGTCGTAAGCAGGACGAGGAGGAGGAGAATGGAGAATAGAGAATGGAGAATGGAGATTGAAGATTGGCAGACAGTGGATGGCGGATAGCAGGCAGCTGTCGGCTGTCGGCTGTCGGCGGATCGCGAAAGGCGGGTGAGGGGGAGAAAGACAGGCTTCACAGTGTACACCTCCTGAGTTTCTGGCGTTAAATTGGCAGATTGATACACTGGTAAATTGGTGGCTGGGAGCTGGAGACCTCCCTACCTCCAACCTCCAATCTCTAATCTCCAATCTCCAATTGGGCCAAAATTATATCACACCCGATAAGGTTGACAAATCCTGCCCCCGCCGGTACAATGCGACCGATGCAAGACACCGTCAAGCCCTTCGACAGCAATCGCCTGAGCGTGCTGATGGCCATCCTGCTCTTGGGCAGTGTGCTCTTTCGCTTCATCGAACTGCCCACCCAGGTCTGGAAACTCGAACCGCTGGGGTCCCCCCTGGAGATCCAGATCACCGGTACCTGGTTACTCGGCGCGCTGATGGTTGGCCTGATCTGCACCGGCACAAACCTGCTCTTGCACGATCATCCCCATCTGGGCCAACATCCCGGCCGGCCCATTTACGTGTCCTGGATTCTGCCCGGCGTCATGGCCGGGCTGTCGGCCTGGGTGTTGTCCCGTGCCCTCAACCTGACCCTGTGGATCGGGGCGCTGGCCCTGATTAGCGTGAGCATCAGCCTGGCCATCTCCGCCGAATACACCGCCATCTCCCCCGAAGCCCACGGCTACCCCCTGGCGAGGCTGGCGCTCAATGTGCTGGCCTACTTGCTGGCGTTCGTGCTGTTCACCGTCATCTACCATTCCCGCACCCGCAGCCTGGTGACCGCCACATTGACGCTGGCGACAGCCGCGCTGCTGTCGCTCGACCTGTTGAGCGTGGCAGACGTACAGTTCCGGCGCGTGGTCCTGTTTGCCGCTATCGTCGGGCTCATCACCGGCGAGAGCACCTGGGCGCTCAACTACTGGCAGATCAGTGCCTGGGCCGGTGGGCTGTTCTTGCTGCTCATATTCTACGTCACCGCCAACGTGGCTCATCAGCATCTCTTGGAGCGCCTCAGTGGTTCCGTCCTGGTCGAGTTTGCCGTCGTCGCCCTGGTCGTGTTGATGATTATCTTGCTCAAGGCCCCTTAGCAGGGGCGCGGCAACCGCGTCCTGGAGGCAGGCTTTCATCCCTTGATGCCGCGCCCGTGCCCCTGCGAGGCTTGCCCCTGGAGGAGAAACCGTGCAGAGTGAAACCCAACCATTATCGGCCAAAATTCCTTCGCGCATCGCGCGCCTCGAAGAACTGGCGTACAACTTCTGGTGGAGTTGGCACCGCGAGGCCCGTGACCTGTTCAAGATGCTGGACTATCCGTTGTGGCGCAGCACCGGCCACAACCCGGTCAAGATCCTGGAGGACGTGTCCCAGGGGCGGCTCGAGGAACTGGCCGCCGACCCCCTTTTCCTCCGCCATTACGACGCCGTGGTGATGGCGCTCGATACCGACCTGAAAAATGGGCATCTCTGGTTTCCCGCCCACCATCCCGGCTTGTTGAACCGGCCCATCGCCTACTTTTCCGCCGAATTCGGGATACACCAATCGCTCCCGACCTACGCGGGGGGCCTGGGCGTGTTGGCCGGCGACCACTGCAAGGAGGCCAGCGACCTGGGGCTGCCCTTCGTGGCGGTGGGGTTCCTCTACGAAATGGGGTATTTCCGCCAGCGCATTACGCCCGATGGATGGCAGGAGGCGATCTACCCGCGCTTCAAGCCGGAGGAGGTCGCCGTGCGCGAGGTGCTGTGCAACGATGGGACATGCCTGTTCGTCCCGGTTGAGGTCGGCGACCGCACCGTCCAACTCCAGGTCTGGCACGTCCAGGTCGGGCGCGTGCGCCTCTACCTGATGGATGCCGACCACGAGCGGAACGCCCCCTGGGATCGGGAACTCACGGCCCGGCTGTATGGCGGCGACCAGGAGATGCGCATCCAGCAGGAGATCGTCCTCGGCATTGGCGGCGTGCGGGTCCTGCGGGCGTTGGGGGTTGATCCGGCCGTCTTTCACCTCAACGAGGGACATTGCTCTTTCCTGGTGCTGGAGCGGGCACGGGAACTGGTCGAGGCCGGGCACACCTTCGACCAGGCCTGCCAGGCCGTGCGCGAGACCTCGGTGTTCACCACCCACACGCCGGTGCCGGCGGGGCACGACGTCTTCTCTTACAACCTGATCGAGAAATACTTCCACGCCTATTGGCCCCGCCTGGGTCTGACCCGCGAGCAGTTCCTCGAGCTGGGCAGCAACACCGTAGGCTCATCCGGCTTCAACATGACCGTCCTGGCCCTCCACACGTGCGGGCAGTGCAACGGCGTCAGCAGGCTGCACGGCGACGTGGCACGCCGCATGTTCCAACCCATGTGGCCCGATCGGCCCGTGGACCAGGTGCCCATCACCCACGTCACCAACGGCATCCACGTGCCGGCCTGGATCGGCGAGGCGATGAACAAGATCTACCGCAAGTATCTGGGGCCCGACTGGATCGCCCGGCACGACGAACCGGCGCTCTGGGAGCGCATCGTTGACGTACCCGACGAAGAACTGTGGGCCGCCCACCTCCATCTGAAGCGCAAAATGATGGCCATGATCCGCGAGCGCGCCCGCCAGCGGCACGTCGAGGAGGGGCTGCACCCGGAGCAGATCCTGTGCACCGGTACGTTCCTCGACCCTGATGCGCTGATCATCGGCTTTGCGCGGCGCTTTGCCACCTACAAACGGGCCATGCTCATCTTCCGCGACCTGGAGCGGCTGAAGCGGTTGCTCCATGACCCCTATCGGCCTGTCCAATTCATCTTCTCCGGCAAGGCGCACCCGGCCGACGAGGGGGGCAAGCGGCTGATTCAACAGGTCTACCAGGTTGCCAGGGACCCGGCGTTCGGGGGTCGCATCGCCTTCGTCGAGGACTATGACCTCCACGTGGCGCGCTACCTGGTACAGGGGGTGGACGTGTGGCTGAACACCCCCCACCGCCCCTACGAGGCCAGTGGCACCAGTGGCCAGAAAGCCGCTCTCAACGGCATTCCCAGCCTGAGCATCCTCGACGGCTGGTGGGCCGAGGGGTACAACGGCGCCAACGGTTGGGCGATTGATCCGGCTCAGCACTACGAAGACCCGGCCGCCCAGGATGCAGCCGATGCGGAGGCACTGTACCGCCTGCTTGAGAATGAGGTGGTGCCGTTGTTCTACAAGCGTGATGCCGGCGACGTGCCCCGGGGTTGGGTGCACGTGATGAAGGAAGCCATTCGCACCGTGGTGCCCGTCTTCTGCACCCGCCGCATGGTCAAGGAATACACCGAGCGCTTCTACGTCCCGGCAGCGGAGCGCGGCGACGAGGGGGCGGCGTGAGGGTGCGCCTCACCCCTGCGCGCGGAGCCGGGGGTTGCTGACTTCGTCGAAGCCCAGGTGGATCAGGTACAGGGCGAGAAAGAGGCAGATCAGGGTGAGCACCGGGGTCAGCCACCACCACCATAGATTCTGCAAGACCGCCCCGTAGCTAAGCGCCCAGTAAATCATCATCCCTAGAGTCATCTGTCTTTGAGGGCCCAACCCCAGGATCGAGAGCCCTGACTCGGCCAGAATGGCCGCGATGAAGGCGTTGACGAAATTGGCCCCCAGCCACTGCAGCATGTGGGGCATCAACTCGCGGAAGATGATCTCCAGGCCCGACATGCCGGAGAGACGGGCGATCTGGACGAAGGCGCGCTCCTTGAGGCTCAGGACCTGGGCGCGTACCTGGCGGGCCGGCGAGGGCCAGGCGAAGGCCCCGATGATCAGCGCCATGGCCTGGACGCCTATCCCCTTCGCCAGGGCGGCGATCAAGATCAAGAACAGCAGGGAAGGTACCGAGAGAAATACGTCAATCAGCACCCGCAGTATGGCGTCCACCACCCCGCCAAAATAGCCGCTGACAAAACCGATGAGGGCCCCCAGCAGGGTCCCCAGGAGAGCCGCCACCAGGCCGACCTGCAGCGAGTTGGGTATGGCCTCGGTCATCTGGATCGCGATGCTGCGTCCCATCGTGTCGGTGCCAAACAGGCTCTCGGGGCCCGGCGGAAGCCGGACAGGTTGGCTACCGGTACGCCGGCTCTCGGGCCGCACGAAGAAACCCGCCGTCACAGCCGTCAGCGCCAACGCCAGGAAGATGGTCAATCCGATCAGGAATTTCCTGTTGCGCGCGAGCGCCCAGGCGTAGCCTCTACCTTGTGGTGCTGCAACCGCTTCCATCGGCCTATCCCCTCCCTGCCTGGCCGTAACGAATCCTCGGATCAATCAGAGGATAGACGACGTCAATGGCAAAATTGGCCAGGGCTACCGAAAAGACGATCAGCAGAACACAGCCCTGGATCACAGGGAAGTCGAGACCTGTGACAGAGTTATAGATCAACCAGCCCAGACCAGGATAAGCAAAAATCACCTCGGTGATGAGCGCTCCCCCGACGGTGTGACCCAGCGAGATGGCCAGGCCGGTCACCTGGGGCAACATGGCGTTGCGGAAGGCATAGGCCCACAGGATGCGCCGGTTGGTGAGTCCCTTGGCCTCAGCCTGTAGGATATAGTCCTCCCCCTTGAGCGAGGTGATCAGGCTCCGCATGCTGAGGAACCACCACCCCAGCGAGACCAGGATGATGCTCGAAGCCGGCAACACCGCGTGCTTGAGTACATCCAGGGCGAAGTCCAGAGTCAGGGCCGGCCTGAGCCCGGCCGAGTACGCGCCAGACAGAGGAAACATCCGCCAGAGAAAGGCGAACAGAAAGACGAGAATGATGGCCAGGATGTAATAGGGAATCGTGTACAGCACCAGCGCCACCGGGACGAGCGCCTGGAAGAAGCGGGATTTCGTTCCCCGCCATCCCACCACCGCCCCGATCAGTGAACCCAGGGCCCAACTGGTGATGGTCGTCACCGTCAGGAGACCGATGGTCCATGGCAGTGAAATCCTCAGCAGGTCCGACACGTGAGAAGGGAAACTGCTGATCGAGTAGCCCAGGTTGCCGCGGGCCAACTCGCGCAAGAAACTGACGTACTGCTCCCACAGGCTTCTGTCCAGCCCGAACATGCGCCTGTATTCCGCCACCAGTTCCGGGGCTCCCGCGCTGCCCCCCATCGAGGCGAGTTTGAGAAAGATGGCGCCGAGGGGATCGCCGGGCACCAGGCGGGGCACGAAGAAGACGATGGTGACGGAGATAAAGACAGTCGCCACCAGGATCACGAACCGCTCCAGGAGATACCGCAAGTAGGCCACCATATCGCCCTACCTATCCGATGAAAAGTTGGGGGGAGCGGCCCCACCAGGGGCCACTCCCCATCCACAAGTTTGCTTCTACTGCCCTGCAGGCCGGATGCCGCCGACCCACTCCCCTGTCTCGGGAGAAGGATACCCAGTGACCACGAGGGTAAAGGTCGCCCACCATGACACCGGCATGTTCCAGGGATTGTCG
>DATKWP010000651.1:0-4253 GCA_035529535.1 Anaerolineae bacterium
CCAAGCACACGGATCGGCAGGATTGACGGATGAGGAGGTGGTGCCGCCCCTGAGCGCCCCCTCGTTTACCTCGCTGAAAAGGATAGGTTGAATGAACATCATTGTGATCAGCGCCAGTCCAAACAAGGACGGTCTGACCGCCGCCTGCGCGGCCGCCGCCGTCGAAGGCGTGTGCCAGGCCGGAGGCTCCGCCGAGCAAGTCCGGCTCAACGATATGGAAGTCGGGATGTGCCAGGCGTGCGACAACGGCTGGGGCACGTGCCTACCCGACCACGAGTGCCAGGTACAAGACGATTTCCAGGCGCTCCACACGCGCGTGAGCCAGGCCGATGCGATTGTCCTGGTCACACCCGTGTACTGGGGGGAGATGAGCGAATCGGCCAAGGCCTTCACCGACCGGTTGCGCCGCTGCGAGGCCACGCGCGGCGACGCGAGCAGCCTTGCTGGCAAACCCGTGCTCGCCGTCGCTGCCGCAGGGGGTAGCGGCGGCGGCATGATCACGTGCCTGGCGAGTATGGAGCGCTGGATCCAGCACGTGCGGGCGCGCGTGTTCGACCTCATCCCGGTCAACCGTTGGAGCCGGGAGTACAAACTGGTCGCCATCCGCCAGGCAGCGCGGGCGATGGTGCAGGAAGCGCTACAGAGGGCTGCCGGATGACAGGCCGCCTTATCATCATCGTCGCTGTCATTCTGATCCTGGCTGGCTGCGGCAGGGCGGCAGAACAGCCGGTACAGGACTCGGAGCCGGTCACACTGCGCTTCGGCGTTCCCTTTCAGGCTTCCAACGATGACCCGCTCCTGGTGCAGGCGATTGAGCGTTTCGAGCAAGAGAACCCGCGCATCAGCGTGGAGATCGTGATTCCTTCGCGTATACCGACCTTCTTCCTGGAGCCCGGAATGATCGAGGCGCTCCAGTTGGACGCTGTTCTCTGGAGCCCTGATCCTGGACTCTTGCTGCGAGAACAGCCCCTGGTGCTCAATCTGGAACCGTCCATCGGAAACGAAGAGGGGTTCGCAGAGCAAGACTTTTTGCCGCACACGCTGGACGCCTTCCGCTGGCAGGGACAGCGGTATGGCATCCCGGCTAGGGTGGAAACCGCATTGATGTACTATAACCGCGACCTGTTCGACGCGCAGGGCGTTGCCTACCCCCGCAGTGACTGGAACTGGGAGGACTTACTCAGCACTGCCCAGCAATTGACGACAGTGCGGACGAGTACGTCCGTGGGTGAGGGCGAGCAGCAGTCCGGCCACTGGGGCTTCGTCGCCCACCACTTTGAAGGCGAGGTATTCCTGTTCGTGTGGCAGCACGGCGGCAGGCTGCTGGACGACCCGCTCAAGCCTACCCGCCCGGTATTCGACGACCCCCTTGTCCCCGAAGCGATCCAGTGGTACGCCGACCTGGGATTGGTACACCACGTGATGCCCATCGTACAGTGGGACAAGGTGGATGCGCTGAGCCGACTCCCCACCGATGCATTCGCGCTCCAGAAAGCGGCCATGATGGTGGGGGGTATCGCCTCGCGGGGCGGAGACGTCATTCCGTGGAATTTCGCGTGGGGAGCGGTGCCGCTGCCCCGGGATCAGACCAGGGCCAGCTCGCTTTTCGTGCAGGGGTATTTTGTCATGGCCCGCTCCGAGCATCCACAGGAAGCGTGGGCCCTGGTGCACAGCCTCTCCAAATCTGAATCCGAGGTGACGAGCCTGATCCCTGCACGCCGGGCCGTGGCCGAATCGGCCGCCTTTCGCCAGCGGGTCGGAACGGAAGTGGCCGAGGCGGCCCTCTCCACACTCGAAGGCGATACGCTACTGTGGGTCTTTGACCAGCGTTTCTCCGACTGGGTCAGAGGATTTGTCACCCAAACCTATTCGGTGTCTCACGGGGACATCACGGCCGACGTGATGATGGACCGGCTGCGTGATCAGTTCGCGGATTTCTCCGTGGAACAGCCATAGATCAGAAAGGCACCAGCGATGAGCGAACATACAAGCCTTCGTCCGCGCACGCTCTCAAGGCGGCAATTCATCAAGATCACCGCTGCTACAGTGGGCCTGTTGGCCGGATGTCGCCCGGTCCAACAGCCCTCGCCAGCGCCAACTGCTATCCCGACCAGCCTGCCGGGCCACACACTTGCGCCTCCAGACACACCTGTGCCCACCCCCACGTCTGCACCGACCGCCACCCCCCTACCCACGAGCAGCGTGCGCCGGCCAGAGGTCATCAAGATGTACCCCAACGGGCCAAGCAAGGTGGTACACACCCATCACGCCGGCGTGTGGAACGGGGAGAACCTGGTGCCGGAGGCCATCCGACAGATGCTCGACGCCTCGATCGCGGCACTGACCGGCCTGAGCGACGCCACGGCCGCCTGGGCGGCCCTGTTCGCCCCCCACGAGCGAGTTGCCATCAAGGTCAACACCTACGGGGGAAGCTTTGGCGGCAGCAGGGTCTTCACCCACGTGCCATTGGTAATGGCCGTGGTGCAGTCCCTTCAAGAAGCCGGCGTTCCGGCCGAACAGGTCTTTGTGTACGATTACGTCACCTCTGACCTGGAGGGAGCAGGCTATTCGATCAGTCGGGAAGGGCCCGGCGTGCGGTGCTATGGCACTGCCGCCGACTGGGAAGAAGAGGGGGACTATGCGGCAGGATGGACACTGTCGGGCAAGGACATCGGCCTCAGCCGTATCCTGCTGGACTGTGATGCCCTGATCAACATACCCGTCCTCAAAACGCATGGCAGATCAGGGTTTACCTTTGCGCTAAAGAACCACTACGGTACCTTCGACAGGCCCGAGGACTTCCATGGCGAGTTGATACTGGCTGACATAGCAGAGTTGAACGCGCTGCCGCCGATCAAGGACCGTACCCGGCTGATCATTGGGGATGCGCTGGAGGCAGCGTGCCTCAGAGGAGCGCAAGGCTGGCCGGATTGGAGCCTGGCTGTGAACGGGGATTCGGTTTTCATGAGCTTCGATCCCGTCGCCCTGGATACGATAGGTCTGGAACATGCCTGTGAACTGGCAGCCCAGAATGGGCAGAAAACGACGGTTGAAAGAATTATGGCCAGCGCCACACTGAAACGCGGCGCTGAGTTGGGTGTGGGAGCGTACAGTCTGGACGATATAGAGCTGATAGAGGCAACTTTATGAACGAGTGTAGCCATCACACAATATCCCGCCGCAGATTTCTCCAGGGCATAGGAGCAGTCACGGCAGGGCTCCTGGTATCCAGCTGCCTGCCCAGGCAGGCTGCAGAGAAGACCAGCGCGCAACCCACGGTGGCGATCGCGCAGGCCAAGACCTACGACCGGGACCTCATACGCCGGCAGGTTCAGGCGTTGCTCGACAGCCTGGGGGGATTACGGGACGTGATCGGTTCAGGCGACCGCGTCGCCATCAAGGTGAACCTGACCGGCGGCACCAACTTTGCCCCACCGGCCGGCCTGACCGCCACCGAGAGTTACCTGACCCACCCGGAGGTCGTGCGCGCGTTGGGTGAGTTGCTGCGCGACGCGGGCGCTCGCGAACTCTTCATCGTCGAAGCAGTCTACGACCCGCAGTCGTACCCCCTGTTCGGCTACGAAGAGGTAGCGCAGGCCCTGGACGCCACCCTGATTGACTTGAACAGCCCTCGCCCCTACAGCGATTTCGCCTCCACCCCGGCGGGCGAGGCAGGGCTGATCTACCAGGACTTTTCTTTCAACCACGTCCTGGAGGAGGTGGATGCGTTCGTCTCCGTCGCCAAGATGAAATGCCACTATAACGCCGGCGTCACACTCTCTATGAAGAACCTGGTCGGCCTGGTGCCGGCCGCTTCCTACCGGCTCAGCCAGGAGCATTGGTGGCGTTCCGCCCTGCACGGGCGCAGCGACGCGGAGACCAAAGCGCGCTTGCCACGGGTGATCCTGGACCTCAACCGGGCGCGTCCCATCCACCTGGCGCTGATTGACGGTATCAAAACGGCGGAGGGAGGGGAGGCTCCCCGGGGAAGTTTCAACCCGGTGGCACCGGGCGTGCTGATCGCGGGCAAGAACCCGGTCGCCACCGACGCCGTCGCCACGGCGGTGATGGGCTTCGACCCGACCGTCGAGCCTCCCACGGCGCCCTTCCTGCGCGGCGACAACTACCTGAACCTGGCCTGCCAGTTGGGCCTGGGCACCAACCGCCTGGAAGAAATCCAGGTCGTGGGCGCTTCGATTGACGACGTCCGCTACCCATTCCAGCCCAGTTGGGAGATGTAGCGGACGAGTGCG
>DATKWP010000652.1:0-2012 GCA_035529535.1 Anaerolineae bacterium
AACAGAACACGCCAGGAGCATCTTCTGTCGTGCTGACTTGGGCCTGCCGTCCTCGCTGCTCGATCCAGGCGGCCATTTCCCCGGCCAGGCGATGGGCCTCGCAAAGACGAGGGCTGTAGAGGATGCCGATCGTCTTCATGCCTAGAGCATCGCCTTCAGCCTTGCTTCCAGCCACTCCACCAACCCTGCCAGCGCCACCTGTACCTGCTCTCCGGCCTGCATATCGCGCACTGTGGCCGTCCCGGCCGCCAACTCGTCCTCGCCGAGAATGACGGTATAGCGGACGCCGCGCCTGCCGGCTTCGCGGAGTTGGCTCTTCAACCCGCGATCGCCAAAGGCGACCCACACCCCCAGGCCCTCCCGGCGCAGACCATCCGCCAGCCGCAGTGCCTCCCGCACCGCCTGCGGCCCCAGGTGCGCCAGGAAGATCGGCGGCGACGGCAAAGGGGGTACCTCTACACCCAGTTGCTTCATCACCAGGATGATGCGCTCCAGCCCGGAACCGAAGCCCACGCCCGGCGTCGGCGGGCCGCCCAGGAGTTCGGCCAGGCCGTCGTAACGGCCACCGCCGCAGACGGCACTCTGCGCGCCGATGCCGGCCGCCCAGACTTCGAAAACAGTCTTGGTGTAATAGTCGAGTCCCCGCACCAGCCGGTGGTTGATCGTGTAACGCCGGCCGAGCAGGTCCAGGTACTCGCGCAGGGTGCTGAAGTGGCCAGCGCATTCGTCGCACAGGTAGTCCAGAAAGTGCGGGGCGTCCGCAATGATCGGCTGGCATTGGCCGGCTTTGCAGTCCAGCACGCGCAGTGGGCTGCGCTCCAACCGGCGGCGACAGTCCTGACAGATTTCGCCCTGGTGTTCGGCGTAATACGCCTTCAGTACGGCCACGTACCCCGGTTTACAGCGTGGGCAGCCGGTCGAGTGCAATTGAAAGGCCAACTCACGGAACCCCAGGCTGGCATACAAATCCCAGCCCAGCAGCATGACTTCCAGGTCCGCGGCCGGGTCCTGCTCGCCCAGGATTTCGACGTTGAGCTGGGTATGCTGGCGGTACCGGCCGGCCTGGGGTCGCTCGTAGCGGAAGATGGGGCCAAAGGTGTAGAGTTTTTGAGGCTGGGGACGCGCGTGCATCCCGTTTTCGATGTACGCGCGCACAAAACCAGCGGTGAACTCGGGCCGCAACGTCAACAGGCTGCCCCCTTTGTCGGCAAAGGTGTACATCTCTTTGTCCACGATGTCGGTACCTTCGCCGACACCGCGGGCGAACAACTCGGTCGCCTCAAAGATGGGGATATCCATGCGCTCGAAACCGGCCAGCTCCGCCAGGTGTCGCGCCCGGGCGCGCACATAGTGCCAGTAACGTTGATCTTCCGGCAAGGCGTCCAGGGTTCCGGTTGGTCTCTGATAACGAGGCATGGATACTTTCTCCAGGAGTCAGATTCCCGCTATTATAGCCCAAGTCGAAGAACTTGCCACCTGGCGACCTAAGGTGCTGGACTTTTCCACCCGATTGGCGTATGATACCATCGCCCGGTGCAAGCCGCCGGACCTGGCGCTCCGGCTGGAGCGGCTGGTAGTGACTGAACCGTGACCACGATGTGGCTGGGTGAGCACACCACGCAGCCACCGAGTATGGAGGGAATGGTTTATGGCCCTCAGTTTTCTCTCGAAGGAGTACGACGCAGAGACCGCTCAAGTCTTCCAGGAATTGACCCAGGACTCCCTGCGCATCCTGCTGCCGGTCACGGCCGCCATCACGTGGGGCTGGGCAGCGGCAGTATTGCTTTTTCCCGAACCCAAAGCCGCCCCCACCTTCGGGGTGCTGTTTCTGACCCTGGCAGTGGCGTGGGCAGGGTACCGGCTATCGGCGAAGCACCTGAACCTGGCCATCGGGGTATACCTGGCGGCCTTGACCGTCACCGTGACGACCATCGCCCTGACCTTCCAGCACCCGGCCGTGCTTTATCTCTATATCCAGGTCGTGCTGGTCGCAGCGATGTTGACCGCCCCCA
>DATKWP010000653.1:0-5874 GCA_035529535.1 Anaerolineae bacterium
GACCGGCTTTCCTGCAAAGCGTTCGATGCTGAGCGAGCGAATATCCATCGTCGCAGTACGTCCATTGCTGACTAACTCCGCCACGAGTTGCCCGGCGATGGGGGCCTGGATGATGCCGGTGCCGCCCCAGCCGCAGTTCAGAACAAACCCCTCCACCGCAGGCACAGGCCCCAGGATCGGACGATTGTCCACCGTCAGGGGGCGGACGCCCGCCCAGCCCGTCAACAGCGCGGCTTTCTCCAGGATGGGCACGCGCTGGATGGCCGTATCTATGATCTCGTTCGTCATTTCAGGCGTGAGATGGACGTCCAACGTCTCCGTGGGCCACGCGCCCATGCCCATCAAGAGGCCCGGGCCTTCGGGACGGTAATACCATTCCGCCGTCACGTCCTCGACGAAAGGCCGGCTTGAGGGAATGTCGGGAAATGGCGCAGTGACCAGGATGCCCCGCACTGCATTGATAATCGGAATCTCGACCCCGGCCCACCTGCCGATTTCGACCGCCCACGGCCCGCCGGCGTCCACCACCACGTGCGTCGCCACCGGCCCCTCGTCCGTCAGGACTCCCTCCACGCGCCCATTGCGCACGGCGATCCCCGTCGCGCGGACCCCCTGACGCAGCCTCACCCCCATCTCGCGCGCCCGGCTCATATACCCCCACATGATCATGTGCGGGTCGAAGGAGCCGTCGTCCAGCCCCCACGTGCCGAGTGCGATGTCCTCGGTGCGGATCTCCGGGTAGCGCTGCTTGACCTCCTCAGGTGTCAGGACTTCCGTCGTGATGCCCAGCGATTGTGACATCCCGGCATTCTGCCGCAGGTACTCCGCGCTCTCTTCCGTGGCCAGCGACAGCCAGCCGGTGCGTTTAAAGTCAATCGGGACCCCGAGTTCATCCTCAAACTGCATGTACCTGGCGTACGAGTATTGCGCCATGCGCGCGCTCAATTCGTCGGTGCAGAACTGCAAGCTCAGCATAGAGGCGGATTTGCCCGACGAACCGCTGCCCACCTGGTCCATCTCCAGCACGACGACGCCCCTTACCCCCGCCTGGGCCAGGTGGTACGCCGTGCTGCATCCAATCGCCCCCGCCCCGATGATGACGACGTCTGCCGTGGCTTGCATGAGCCTGTCACAAGTCACGCTCGTTCGTAGGCTTCCAAAAAATCGTGGCGTGAAATCCCTGCCTGTGTGCAAATCGTTCGTAGGGTTGAAGCCTTGATGTGACGATGATTCGGCATCGTCAAAGGTGTGCGCGTTCCGTTAGGATTCTCTCGCACCATAGCAATGTGCGCGCCCTCACGTATCACTCGAAAGCCTAGACATTCGAACGCCTTGACGACTTTGGCTCTGGGAGCATCTACAGGGAATCTGGGCATCAGACAGCCACTCCTGCTTCAGCCACGAATGCCTCAATCACGGGGACTTCTACGTCCAGCACAGTATCGAGACCAAAGGTCTCCACGTGAAACTGGATTGCCGACTTGACGTCGGCAAGTGCCTCTTCGTATGTATCGCCTTCCCCAACTACAACCCCTCTCAAGCCAAGGGGGTATGCAATGTATCCATCAGAGTGTTTCTCAACGATGATCTTGAACTGCCGCATTACTTTTCCTCCTCACCACTCTCTTACCATCTCGAACGCCTCGGCAAAGCACTGTGCCGGCGCGCGCAACACCCCCGCCCCCACCATGCCGATGCCCGGTTTCTTGTGCGCGATACCGGTGTTCAGGCGCGGTAGTATCCCCGTCTCCGCCACCTTGCGCACGTCAATCCCCACCGGCGTCCCCCGAAAGTTCAGCGCCGGGATCGTGAAATGCTCGTGCTCGGCAAAGCAGATCTCGTACATCTCCAGCGTAGCACGCACCGCATCCTCCGGTGTACCGCCCACGAAGCGAGCGATGGCCGGCGCGGCCGCCATGGCAAAGCCCCCAAAGCCCGCCGTCTCGGTCACCGTCGAGTCGCCGATGTCCGGGTTGGCGTCCGCCGCCGTAAAGCCCGGCAGGTAGAGCCCTTGCACGATCCCCGCCGGAGCGACGAACCAGCGCTCCGGCAGCCCGGCCAGCCGTATGCCGAAATCGGTCCCGTTGCGGGCCATCACCGTCAACACCGTCGCCCCTGCGATCCCCTCGGCCGGCTCCAGCGTGGCCTTTCCTGCCGCCATCGAGAGGTTCAGGAAAAAGTGATCGTTGCGCTCGATGAACTCGAATACCTGCGCGGCCCGCTCCCGGTCGGGGCACGTGCGCACGATGGCGGGCGTGACCGCCCGCAGGAAGAGGGAAGTCCCGGCGCGGTTGCGGTTGTGGCACTCGTCCCCCATGTGCAGCGCCTGGCTGATCAGCGCCCGCAGGTCAATCCCCCCCTCGATGGACTCCAGGCCTGCCTGGAGCGTGGGGTAGAGCACCTCTTGCATCCAGCGCAGCCGCTCGTAGACGTCCGGCCCGTAGGCCCCGTAGCGCAGCACCCGCCCCAGCCCCTCGTTCTGCGTGGCGTAGGACAGGTTGCCAAAGGTCTCGTTCTTGACGACAAAGACCGGCATCGAAGGAGAGACGATGCCCGCCATCGGCCCCACGGCGTGGTAGTGGTGGCAGGGGGCAAACTCGATCTCCCCGCCGGCAGCCAGTTCCGCCGCCTCCCGCTCGTCTTTCGCCAGCCCCTCGTGGACCAGCGCCCCCATCACCGCGCCCCGCTGCGGGCCGCACATGCGTTCCCACGCGATGGGCGGGCCGGAGTGCAAGATCAGCCGGTCGTGATAGCCAGGGATGACCTGGTGGGCGATCCCCATACCGATCAACACGGGACGGCCCTGGATGATGCGGCGCGTGGCCTCGGCGTTGGCTGCCTCGATGTCCACCCCCTGGTGGGTGACCCGCAACGACGGCACCAGCGGCGGCCGCCAATCCACCTGCGTCACCGGCACTCCTTGCGCTTGCACGCTCTCGGCAAACGAGCGCAGCCCCACGTTGACCACATTCAAGGGCTCCTCGAACAATGATTGGATCCTGTTCTCGCTCACGTCGCTTTCTCCAAGGCTCACGCGTTTCGTGTTCCGTGTTTCGTCCTCAGGCACCACGCACCGCGCCCCACGCTTCACGTTTCACGCTTCACGTTTCACGTTTCACGCTTCACGTTTCGCGTTTCACGTTTCGCGTTTCACGTTTCACGCTTGACAAGATATGAATACCAGTATATACTATAGATATGCACGCCACCAATGCGAGGTGATATACGATGAGTACTACTCGACCGATGCATCGCATTATCGTGACTATGCCTCCCGACCTGCTGCAACAGGTCGAGGAGATGGCTGCCCGCTTCAGCCTCAACCGCAGCCAGTTCATCCGCCAGGCGTTGGAAACGTTCCTGGAAGAGCAGCGTCGCTGTGAACTGCGCGAACTGCTCAAGGAAGGCTACCTGGCCAACGCCGAGCGCGACCGTCGGGCCGCCGAGCAATTTGCCCAAGCCGACTACGAGACGGTCGCCCACCCTGTCTCCCGGGAGGAATGACCATGGCCCCCATCACCTGTCGTCGTGGAGAAGTCTACTGGGCCGATCTCAACCCGGCCGCCGGCCAGGACAAAGGCGGACGGCAACCCGTGTTGATCGTCCAGAACGACACCGGGAACCGGTACAGCGATACCACGATCGTGGCTCCGGTCGTGCCCACTCTGTCGGCCAAGACCTACCCCACCGAGGTGCCGATTCCGGCCGGGACGGCCGGTCTGGACAGCGATTCCTCTGTGTTGTTAAGCCAGATCAAGGCGCTAGACAAACGCCGTCTCGGGCAACTCGTCGGCCAACTGGACGAGAAAACGATGCACCAGGTGGACCACGCTATCGCGATCAGCCTGGGCCTGGTCCCTCTCTAGGCCACGATCAGCCCTGCCAGCCGGGCGGCGGCGGCGTTGCACGGCGCCACGACCGCCCCGCTCTGTTCCAGCGCCCGCACCTGCCGGCTCAGTCTCTGCGGATCGTCCTCAGTCCCCGTCACCGAGGCCACCACGATCAATGCCCGTCCCTGGCCGGCAGCCCGCTCCCGCGCCTGGCGGATGGCCGGCCCCAGTTCGCTCGCCGGGTCGGGATGCGCGCCATATCCCAGTACGACGTCCAACGCGACTACCGCCACTTCTGGGTCGCTGGCCTCCTGCATCAGGCGGCGGATGCGCAAGTCGTGGTCAAGCATCGGGTGGGGGCGGCCCACGGTGAACTCGTCTTCCCCCAGGTCCACCGCACAGTGGCCCTGGCTGCGCGTGGCGTCGCTCAACTTCAACCGGGGCTCCACGGCCACGTTGGAGGTTACGTCCCCCAGCAGCTCTTCCCACACGACGAGCGCTTCGGCGGCCAGCGTCCCGCCGCTGAAGAGCCCGCGCAGGTAACGTTGGCCTGGCTGCAACCGCACCTTCAACTCCACCGCCTGGGCCTTCAGGCCTGCGCTCTCTCGTTCGAGCGCCTCGTTGGCCGCCGGCCCTCTGTACCCGGCCGCCTCTGCCGCTGCCCGGTAGGCCGCCTCTTGCAGTGTGCGTGCCGGGAGGCCGCCAACAGCCGCGACGGGGGCCGGGTCCCCGCCCAGAAAACAGACCACCGTCGGCTTGTCGCTTTTCTGCACCTGCTCGAGCACCCGCCCGGCGATCGCCGGAGCGGGGGACTTGGAGACCAGCACCAGCACCTCGGTCTGGGGATCGGCCTGGAGTGCTTCCAATCCGGACAGCATTGTGATGCCGCCGACCTGTTCGTGCATGTCGCGCCCGCCGGTGCCGATGGCCTGGCGGATGCCCACGCCCCGTTTCGCCAGCAGCGTGCTCACCTCTTGCAATCCTGTACCCGCTGCCGCCACGATGCTGACCGGCCCGCGCAGGACGGCGTTGGCAAACCCCAGCGCGACTCCGTTGATGATGGCCGTGCCGCAGCCCGCCCCCATCATCAGCAGGCCGTGCGCGAGCGCGTACTGCTTCAGCGCGACTTCCTCTTCGATGGGCACGTTGTCGCTGAAGAGGAGGACGTGCAGCCCGTTCCGTAGTGCCTCCCAGGCTTGAGCTGCCGCGTACTGTCCAGCCACGGAGACCACCGCCAGGCTCGCCTGAGGGTTGGTCCGTGCTGCCGCTCGCACCGTGCGAGGCTGGAAGCCCAGCCCAGCCCCGGCGGTCGCCGGCCGCCGGGCCAGGTGCGCCTCCGCCGCCTCCAACGCGCGCGCAGCGGCTTCCTCACTTTCCGCCTTCACCACGATGACCAGGTCATTGGCGGTGGCCGGTTCGATCTCCGGAAGAAACAGTCCCGCCTCTCGCAGAATGGATTTGTTGGCCTCGGTGGCCATCACGATGGCCGCATCCACCACGCCGGGCAGTTGGGTCAACTCTCGGGCCGCCTCCATCAGCGCAACGGAATCGTAATACTGGCTGGGCTTGATCCGCACCTTCGTGACCAAATCATCCTCCTTACCCAGGCGCAAACACCGCTGTACTCACAATATCAAATCGGCCAGACGTCTGTTTCAGTATATCACACAATCACCTGGCGCGTCAAATCGCGCTTGACCCGCCTCACCTTCCACACTATAATGGGCCTCCGTCAGCAAGCGCTACCTGCAGACGCATCCAGAATTACGCAACACGCAACACGCTCTACCTTCCCGAAAGTTCGGAACCTTTCGGGAAGGTGGAATTACGAATTACGCATCCCGGAGGCTCCCTTGACCCCACACGACCTGAACCAAGACCTGCTCCGCCGCCGCGAGATGGTCCGGCAGGGCGGCGGCCCCGAGGCGGTCCACAAGCAGCACGAGAAGGGGAAACTGACTGCCCGTGAGCGGATTGACCGGCTGCTCGACCCCGGCAGTTTCGAGGAGGTGGACCCGTACGTCACCCATCGCCATACCGCCTT
>DATKWP010000654.1:0-5689 GCA_035529535.1 Anaerolineae bacterium
CTCCAGATGTCGAAATCCTGGGCCGTCTGATCCGTCCGGTGCTTGGCGTAGACCGTCATATAGTCAGCGGTACGAACGCTGCTCAACGGGTTCACGGCCAGCCCCAGTGCGATCTGGTCGTCGTTCTCATAGTCCACCGAAACCCCGATGCCGGGAGCGCTCTGCGTAGAGCCGTCCATCTTGAGCAGTTGACCATCGCTGCTGATGCGCTGGATCCGAACGAGGGAGAGGTAGCCCCACACCGATTCCAGATGGCTCGTCATCCCAACCAGATACTCCCGGGCCGTGCTGGCGTAGGCCGCCGAGAGGAACCCGGTAGGCGATTGCCCGGTGTGCGACTGAGCAAACGACATACGAGCGATGGTGAAGGCCGTCCCCGGCGTCCCCCCGCTCGATACCAGGTTTCCTTCCACCGACCAGAGCACCGCGCTACCCACCACATCCCGGCCGAACCAGGTGATCAAGAAGTGATCACTGCCGCCGGCCACGACAGGCCGAGGCGTCCAGGTGGCCAACGGTTCATAGTTGGTGTAATCGCCGCCGGTGGCCAAGGGGATGTCACTGCCCACGATGGTCATATCGCCGCTCAGCCGCTGGGCGTAGACGTCGAAGCGATAGATTCCCCCGCCGGCGCTGCGGCGATCCTCCCACCCCACCAGGTACTGGCTCAACGCACTGCTGTAGGCCAGATGAGGGCGAAAGGCACCGCCGTTCACATCCGAGACGTCGAGCGGCGTGCCCACGACCGGACTATCACCGCTGAAGTAGAACTCGGTCGCCCGGATTCCGCCAGTGCTGGAGGCGTTGTTGCCACAATCGGCCGTGTCGGCGCTGAAGAGCGTCGGCGGTAGATAGTCGTCGCCGGCGACGTAGGCCAGGGCGTAGCGCTGGCGCGCGGGATTGTAGACCAGGCCCGGAGAGTGGCGATGCTCCGTGCCGGAGGCCAGCAGACGGTCGGCGCGGTACGATGCATCGGTGACCCGCTGCACATAGATCCGACACGTGCCCTCCTGAGCAGTCCAGGCGACGACAAACTCGCCGTTCCCGGCGGCAATTGTGGGCGGCCCGTTGCGCGCGGCAGTGTTGTCGTCTGAGATGCGGAACTCGCTGCCCACTGGCTGCCCGCTGCGATCAAGGAAGACACCGTAAACGTCGAGGCCATCGGAGGGGGAGCCGGCATTGCGCGCGGTGTGCCACACGGCCAGATACCGACCGGTGGCTGGATTGTAGGCCACGGCCGGGTAGAAGTCGGCGTCACGTCCGTCCGCGTAGCCGGATGCCCCGCCGACGCGATGGGGAGACAAGATGGTAGTCTCCCCACTTGCCGGTAAAGCCGAACCAGTCCCATCCGCAACCCCAAAGGCCACTAGCGTAACACCCAGCGCCAGGCCCCAGATGAGCAGAGGACGAATCAGGGCACGTCCGAGTTGACGCATATGCCACCTCCAACCAGGCTCGAGCAGACAGGATGGCATAGCCCCCTGACCCCGAAGCCTGTTTCAGCCGGGCTCCAGGGGGCCATGCTGAGGTTTTCGGCTATTTCACAACCAACGGCAGGTAGAGGAAGTGGACCGTGAGGCGGGATCGGGTATACTCCCAGGCTTCTGCGTAGGTCGTACCGACCAGGCGATCCCACTCAATGCGGACCATATTCCGCTCAATGGTCTCGGCCAACTCCCCGTCGCCATTGGCGCGATCCTCCTCGGCCAGTTGGCGCAAGAAGGCGACGACCTCGTCCACTGTCTCGCGGGTAACAATATCTTCGTCCCCCGCTCCGTCCATCATAAGGCTCAGGCCGGGGGTGACCGCCTTGAGGATCTGGCCACCGGCGGCCCGCAGCGAGGGGTCCTGCGCCAGCAATTGGCTGATGCGGCCGGTGTGCTGCTCGTAGAGCGCGCGATAGTGTTCACCTGCCTGGCCGATGAGCAGTTGGTCACGGACCCGATAGAGGGTGGCCGCCACTTCCAGCGCCGACAACCGGTCTGAATAGACAGCCTCGTCCGAAAGCGCAGTCGTGACAGCGCAGATGCAGTCGTTGGGCTCCGGCTCCCACACCCCGTCCAGCCCGACGGCGTTGAAGCCATCGCGGACAGCGTTGTACTCGACGGTACCGTCGCCGTACAGGTCCGTGGCCGACTGAAGAGCGGCAGCGCGGGTGTCCTCCAGGCTGGAAGCGGTATCCAGATAGACCGTCAGGACACGATAAAAGACGCGCTCCGCTTTGTCCTTGCCCACAGCAGTGGCGACGTTATAGTAGGCCTTGTTAGGGATGCCGCTGTTGATGTGGACACCCTCGTTGTCGGAGCAGGTTTCCACCCAATCATCGGTGTGGTCGGGCTGCCCAAAGCGCGGCGGGTCGGAGAGATCCCGGATAGCCTCGCGCCCACCCAAAGCATCGGGCGGCAGGTCTTCGCCCATCAGCCAGTCGTCGCGATCCACCATGGCGCCGAAGATGTCAGAGAGGCTCTCATGCAACGCGCCGGATTGCCAGCGGTATTCAAGAGCGGCGGAATGCTCCGTCACGGCGTGGGTCCACTCGTGGGCCACCACATCCTGCACCGGGAAGTCGTCGCCATAGGCCGTCTGCTCGCCGTTCCAGAAGGCATTCATATAGGAGCTGCCGTAGTTGGCGGTGGAGACGAGCGTCGCGCCCTGGTCATCGTAGCTATCGCGGCCATGAGTGTTCCAGTAGTAGTCGTAGGTGGCACCAGCAAAGTCGTGAGCGTCATCCACGTCCTGGTCGCCAGTCGGGCCATCGCCTTCGGAGCGGGCCAGGGTGCCAGGTAAGGTGTAGCCGTGGCCAGCATCGTAGGTCGCACGGTCACGCTCGATATAGAGCCGATCCAGGACGTCGAGGATGTTTCCACCGGTGGCGTTTATCACGTACACGTTGCGGGCCGGTACTGCATCATCCCGCAACTCCACCAGCCAGGCCAGGTGGGCGGAGGGGCCGGGGGCCTCTTGACCGGGGTAGATTACCAGTTGCGGGCCAGCGACGAGCGCGCCATGCGGCAGAGCCTGGCGAGCGTTAGCCGACGCTTCCTGTGCGGCGATGCGGGGCCGCGTGTCGCTCAGCACGATCCCAGGCACAAAACCACTGCCGACAGCCACTACCTCCTGACCATGCGCGCCCAGGTGTACTTGCAAATGAGCACCGTAGACCGCAACGCCCTGATAGACCTGGCTAAACGTTACGTGCCTCATCCCCAGAGCGTCCACGTCAGCCTGGGCCACGGCCAGTTCGTGCGAGGCGTCTCGCACGCCGAAGAGGTCTGCGTAGCGCTCCACGAAGGCCAGGGACACTGCCGATGCATCGTCCTGGGTCTGCACGCCCACTTCAGAGAGAAGAATGCTCCCACGGATGAAACTCGGGGTGTCCGTACGGGGATTCCAGGTGATCTCGAACTCACCGCCAGCATCCTGTCTGAGTTGTTCAAGCGCAGGCGGCGTGGGGGGTTGGGATAGGCCCGGCGCGCTGAAGACAAGTGTCGCCAGCACCACCAGGACGACGGTTGATAGTGCAGTAACTCGCTTTTTCACGACACACCTCCTATGTGATATGCTTGCCCTTCCACAGGGCAAAGTTCATGGGGCTCCCTGGTTCTCAACGATCTGGTTGAGCGCTTCCAGAACAGGCTGAAGTGATGGCGGAACGGCGCCGTCCATCGTTCGCACGGTATGGCCCTGATAGGTCACTGCATATTCAAAGAGATCGCTTCCCCGGTGCGAAGGCAGGTACTCGCGGCGGAGTTTGGAGAAACCCGCGTTCTCGAAAAGAGTCTGAAGGCGGTTTATCGTAGCGCTATCGAGGGCGAATTCGTAGCGCTCCGACCTGCGGGTCAGGATGGCTCCCCAGTTCTGCTCGATGACGAGATGATCATCCAGGCCAGCGAACCCACCGCTGCGACGATACTCGATCCACGTCTCGGCGGACGATGCCTTCGTGCAACCGACCAGCCAACCTGTCAATATTGCCACTATAGTGATGAGCAAGAACCAACCTTTCATACACATCCTCCCGTTCAAGAGACGCCAAGCCTCGCCTGGCGCACCCGCAGGGCGGCGGTCAAGCCGCCCACCGGAGAGTAGCGGAGGCAGGATGGCTTCATGTGCAGGATTGTTTCTGCTTACTTGGGTACCGTGGGGGGGCTATGCAGAATCTAGCGCGTGGTATGATCAAGTCGAGGAAATGGGACAATGTTGCATCCGGCGGCGATGTCCCGCGCTCGCGTGTCGTACATTCCTGACCTTACGAATAGTATACAGCAGAATGTCTACGAGTCAAGTATTCGAAGTGAAAGGGGGATAGTATGCAGGCCCGGCACGGTGCCGGGCCTGCGGTTGGAGCATCATGAGCGGAGGTCGGTGCGGAAGGTTATGGCTGCGGCGGCGGGCCGGAGCCGGGCGGGATCGTCTCGCCGTCGGGCAGGCTGCGCAGATAGCCGCAGGAGACGAAGCGCACGTCTTCCCACACGTGCCCCTCCGCCTCGAAGGTGTCAATGTCGCGGATCCAGCGCCTGGCGCCTCCTTCCAACCGGTAGATGTGCGGGCTCTGTTGGCACTTGAGGAGCACGTGGATGGGGGTGCCGATCTCGAAGCGGTCCAGGTAACCGTCCTCCACGACGTGCACGTCGCCCCAGGTAAAGCCGTAGTGCTCGAAGGCATCCAGGCTGCTGATCCAGCGGAACTTGTCGTGCTGGTAGACGTAGATCTTTTCATCGCTCTTCTCTTTGACTACCAGCCCGTCCCGGACGACGAGCGCAGCGCTTTCGGGCAGGGCGGTGGCGAGCGTGGTGCCATGCCGGTTGAGCGGCACGTTGATCACCACGACGGCCACGAGCAACGCCAGGGCCAACCGGACCATCAGGCGAGCCGCGTGGGGAGGCCCCAAGAACACCGGCTGCGGTTCCTCCCCCCGTGCTGGCTCCGGTTCCGGGGGCAGTTCCGGTGCCGGCCCCGCCTCCCGGTACGGTGCGGGCGGCTGCGCTGCCGCCGCCTCTGGCAGCCACGGGAGTGCTTCCAAGGGTTGCACCGGTGCGGCGGGTGGGAGGGGCACTTCGAGCACGGGAGGCTCAGCAGAAGGCTGAGGGGGCCGGCGCGCCTGCATGCGCTCCTCGATCTCCGCTGCCAGCAGGTCGAATATCTGGTTGATACGAGAGGGTTGTTGACTGTTCATCGCCACCTACCTCACCGTGACAAAACCCAGGATCTCGCCAATGCTGCCGAAGATGTTGGCGTAAAAGTTGCCACCCAGTTGGCGAAACAGTTCGAACGTCATGCTCGGCGCGCCGATGAAGGGGCGCAAGGTCCAGGCCATCTGGCTGCCGACGAAGGCGTAGACCAGGATCCACAGCCGGACCACGTTCCGCCTGGCCCCGGCTCCTTCCTTGCCGCCGGAGGACACGATGCGCATGCCCTGGCTGAGGAAAATCACGCCGATGATGCCGGTGACGGCGAAGATGCCGACGTTGAGCAGTTTGAAGAACTGGTAACTGCTGGTGGTGAGCAGGAAGAAGAGCAAGATGGGGGCAAAACTGAGGAGCAGCACCGCCGTCACGGTGATCGCCGCCAGGATGAGGGCAAAGTTCTGGGCCAGGCTCTGGTTGGAGCCGAAGATGAGGTTGAAGAAATAGAGGGTGGGCGAGCAGACGACCAGGGTGGCCAGGAACAGGATCGGCAACTTGACGGC
>DATKWP010000655.1:0-2991 GCA_035529535.1 Anaerolineae bacterium
GCGGTACTGGGACAGGCGCTGGCCGCCGATCTGCAAGACCCTCTGGGCGCTCACCAGGCGATAGCGGCGGTCAAGGTCGCCGCTCAGCCGTCGTACCACGTCCCGCTCGCCGGCCGTTCCCACGCGGGCCAGCACCTCGGCGGTGAAGGTCTCACCCTCCACGCTGGCCACGGTCAGGATCTCCTGCAATTCCTGCGGCAATTGGCCGATGCGCTCCGCGATGACCGCCTCCACGCGCGGCGGCAGCGTGTCCCAGTCCAGGGCCGGCCCCTCGACCCAGTGCCCCTCGCTGTCCTGGACCAGGTCCCCCCGCTCCTGCATGCCGCGCAGCAATTCGATCGTAAAGAGAGGGTGTCCCCTGGTCTGCCGGTAAAGCATCTCGCGGAAGGGGTGGCCCAGGCGGTTGGGCTCGCTGTCCAGGAAGGCCTCGACGAATTGCCAGCCCTCGACCCGTTCCAGGTCTATCTCGACGTCACCCAGGTAGCGCTTGAACTCGTTGACGACGGGCTCAAGGGGGTGCCGTTCGCGCCCCCCCTCAATCCCCCCCAGCAAGCCCCCCACGCAGGTGGGAGCCCCACAGTAGTGGGGGGTCTGTGACAGCTCACCCAGGCCGGGCCGCTCCAGCAAGCTCAGCGCAGGCTCCCCCACAAGCCGGGAGGAGGCAGGGCGCCCCAGGGCCACCTCCTGCGGGCGGTAGGCTCCCACGATCAGGATGCGGCTGCCCGCCAGGTGTCTCCCCAGGTGGAACAGCAGGCTGGCGGAACCACTATCTGCCCACTGCAGATCGTCCAATAGCAGCAGCAATGGGCGTTGGCGTGCCAGCGCCTGCAGTACCTGGGTGTACTGCTCGAAAAGAGCGCGTTGCTGCGGGTTAGAGGTGTCAGGGCGGGCGGCCTGGCGCTCCACGAGCATCTTCAGTTGGGGCAGCCAGTCCGCCCCGGCTGGCGCAGAGGCGGTCGCACGCTCGGCCAGGACTAGGCCGGGCACGAAGAGATCAATCAGGTCTGGGCCGGTCTCCACGAGTGCCTGCGCCGCCAGGGGGAGGGCCTGCCACAGGCGGCGGGCCTGCTCCGCCGGGATAGCCCCGGCCGCGCGCCGGGCTTCGACGTCGCCGGTGAGCAGACCGAGCAATTCGCGGAAGGGCAGGTACGGGTCGCCGATGCCAGTGTGCGCATTGCCGTTTCCGCCAGCGACGAGCAGGTCAGGTTGAGCAGCCTGGGCGCGGCGGGCGCATTCCTGGAGCAGCGCGGTCTTGCCCTGGCCGGCGTTGCCGGTGATAAAGACCACCCGGCCCTGGCCGGCCAGCGCCTGGCCGAGCAAGCCCTCCAGTTGGGCCAGTTCGTGCTCGCGGGCGACGAAGGGGGTGGATGGAGAGAGGGGGAGCAGGGGGGAGGGGGAGAGGGGGAGAGGGGGAGCAATGCTGAGGACTTCCCTGCTCCCCTGCTCCCCTGCCGCCTCGCTCAAGTTCCCATCGCGGATTTGGTGGTAGAGCCTGGTGGTCTGGGCGACCGGCTCGACGCCCAGTTCGTCGGCCAGGACGCGGCGGCAGGTCTCATACTGGGCCAGGGCGGCCGTCCGCTGGCCGCTGTGGGCCAGCAGCCGCATCACTTGCCGGTGCGTCTCTTCCCGCCAGGGTTCGAGCGCCAGCAGGCGGCGGGCAAAGCGCAGGCCCGGCCGGTACTCGCCACGCTGGCCATGGTGCGTGACCAGGTCCCCTAACACCCCGGCCACGCGCTGGCGCCAGCGCTCGCGCTCGCCCACGAGCCAGATTTCGAACTCGGCACAGGCGTGGAGGTAAAGCCCTTCCAGAAACTCCCCGCGGTAGAGCGCGACGGCGGCCGCCAGAGAGGTGGCTTGGTCCTGGGCTCGCAGTCCCTCAAAAGTGTCTGTGTCCAGCCAGTAAGAGTCTCCCCGTCGGAATTGGACGGAGTGGCGATCGGCCTCCAGGCAGCCGGGCAGCAGGGCGGAGATTTTGTGCAACACCCAACTGAGATTGGCCCGCCCGCGGGCTTCCGATTGATTCTCCCACAGGAGGTCTACCAGGTGCTCGCGGGGGATGGGATGGTCGTGGACGGCCAGGTAGCCCAGGAGCGCGAGCGCCTTGCGAGATCCAAAGCCGCGCACCGGCTGTCCGTCCTGCTCGACCTGGACGGTCCCCAAAAGCCGCAGACGAAAGGTAGGCTCCATGTTTCATTCTCCGAGTGACCAAAGAGTTGCCAAAGAGCTTTGGGCTAGACTGGGTGTGTAGGCTCAAACGGTCTACTTTCCAGGGCGTTCCCGAGCCATCTGTGGCTCGCGTCGTCTTGCGGATGTCCAGTGGGGTGGGCAGGTCGGGCTTCGATGGGAACTGCAAGCAGTGGTATTATAGCAGGTCGCGCACCTTGTGACAAAAGCGAACGTGAAAGTGAAAACCAATGCAGGGAGAAAAGGACCACCCATATCGTGCGTACCTGTTGCGCTGCTGGCAGGAGGGAGAAGCGGCAGCGGGACAGGAGCCCACGTGGCGGTTTTCGGTGGAGGAAATCTTGCACGAGCGACGCCGGAAGGGATTCAGCAGCCTGGAGGCACTGATGGCCTTCTTGCGGGCTGAGTGTGCCGGTGGTGATGAGGAGCCATCCGATGATGAAACCTAGGGATTTGTGGTAACTGCCGGCGCCAGGGGCTGGATGCCGCAAACACGTTCTCGAAGGGAGGTGGTGCACGGGGAAGAAGCGAGGGAGCCGTGAATCCTGCGCCCGAGTTCTCACGTCAAGAGAAGTACAATGAAAGCACGACAGTTGTTTCGATCCATTTGATCCATAATTCAAGCTCAAGGAGGTTCAAGATGAATACACGCAAATGGTGGATCGCGAGTGGGACTGTGATCCTGGCCGCGCTGTTGGTGCTCGGGGCGGTTGGCATTGCGGTGGGGCAGGAACCGGAGCCGCCTCTGCCAGAGCCAGAAGCCAGCACAGGCTCCCCAGAAGTGGAGGAAAATGCCGGAACAGAAGG
>DATKWP010000656.1:0-2142 GCA_035529535.1 Anaerolineae bacterium
AGAGTTGTCAAGAAAGGCCTGTTGGGGTTGATTGTCCCTCCATGTGGCCCGTGGTATAATTCCACGGGGAGCAGGTCCGGAGCCTTGACACTTGAGAACACACGAAACCGCATCCTGGAACAGGAACAACGGCTGCAAAAGTGGGAGGAGCAATACGGTTGCAGTCACGACCTGTTCGCCTATCGCACGGCTACCGACGAAGAGTACGTCAAGCAACTGGACGCTGATGCCGCTACTCAGCAATGGGAAGGGGATTTGATCTCTTGGGAGTTTGACGCCGAGGAACTGCGGGAATGGCGACGCCGTTTACAGAGGCTATTGGCCGAGTAGTCGCGTTATTCGAGGCAACCTTTGCTCATCCCATCATCCTCCGCCGGGAAGAGCGGCCTAACCTGGCGCTCATCGAGATGGATGGTACCTACGGCGTCTATCGGGTGCATTTAAGGGGAACTTGCCCCATTCATCCTCCGGGTAGATCACGGCGTGAGTAGTGTATCGTCGCGTTCCTATCGTCAGACTTGTTCGTTCAACATAGCACTACCTTAACCACCACCTCAGTCTGGCCGGGTGGCGGTAGAGAGACGAGATTGCCTGCGACCGGCCGTCCATCCACGGTAAGGGAAATGGCGTTGCCTGGACCTGCCCGCTCTACGTCAATGCGATACGCCACGCCGCGAAAGACGCGCGTGGCCTGGAAGCCGGACCAACTGGCGGGGATGACCGGGGCGATCTGCAGCCCGTCGAACGTGGGCCGGATCCCTAAAATCCACTGGGTAATCGCCACGTAATTCAGGGCCGCCGTGCCGGTCAGCCATGAGTTCTTGGCCTCGCCGTGGGTGGGGGCATCGCGCCCGGCGATCATCTGGGCGTACACGTACGGCTCGCAGCGATGTATTTCGCCGATGGCCTCGCGCGCCGACGGGTTGATGCGGGTATAATAGTCGTGCGCCCGGTCGCCGTGGCCCACCATCGTCTCGGCGATCATGACCCACGGGTTGCTGTGGCAGAAGATGCCACCGTTCTCCTTGTAGCCGGGCGGGTAGGACGAGATCTCACCCAGGTGCAGATAATACCGCGAATACGCGGGCTGCTGCAAGACGATGCCGTGCGGCGTCGCCAGCAGCCGGTTGACTGACTCCAGCGCCTGCTCCGCCCGCCCATCGCCCAACCCGATGCCGGCCATGACGCAAAAGCCCTGCGGCTCGATAAAGATCTTGCCTTCCTCGCACTCGTGGGATCCGACCTTGTGGCCAAAGTCGTCGTAGGCGCGCAGGAACCACTCCCCGTCCCAGCCGTGTTCGAGGACGACCGCCTCCATCTGCCTGGCGGCGTCAAGGTAGAATTGCGGATTGCGGATTGCCGGACCTTCCCGAAAGCTGGGAGCTTTCGGGAAGGTGGTACACGATTTGTGATTTGCGATTTGCTCCATCTCCTTCGCCGCCAGCACGAACAGCCCGGCGATGAAGACCGACTCGGCCACCTGGCCGTCCTTGTTGGTCGTGGTCTGGAACGACTGGCCCGGCTCATCGGAGAAGCAGTTCAGGTTCAGGCAATCGTTCCAGTCGGCGCGGCCGATGAGCGGCAGCCCGTGCGGCCCCAGCCGCTCGAGCGTGTAGCGCAGGCTGCGCTGCAGGTGTTCGTACAGCGGGGTTTCCGAACCGGGCTGGTTGTCGTAGGGCACCGGCTGGTCGAGGATACTCCAGTCGCCGGTCTCCTTGAGGTAGGCCGCCACGCCCAGGACCAGCCACAGCGGGTCGTCGTTAAAGTTGCTGCCGACGTCGTCGTTGCCGCGCCTGGTGAGCGGCTGGTATTGGTGGTACGCGCCGCCGCTCTCCAGTTGCGTGGCCGCCAGGTCGAGGATGCGCTCGCGGGCACGTGCGGGCGCCATGTGCACGAACCCCAGCAGATCCTGGTTGGAATCGCGAAAGCCCAACCCTCGCCCGATGCCGGATTCGAAGAACGAGGCCGAACGCGACATGTTAAAGGTGACCACGCACTGGTAGGCGTTCCAGACGTTGACCATGCGGTCGGTGTGGACGTCGGGCGTCTCCACCTGGAGGATGCCCAGCAGGCCATCCCAGTAGGTGCGCAGGGCGCCGAAAGCGACCTCAATCTGCGCCGGATCGAGGTACCTGGCGATGG